>NZ_JBEZJP010000078.1:0-24815 GCF_040653175.1 Actinomadura sp. NPDC048032 | reverse complement strand
GCCGTCCGGTCCCCTCCCGTCCCGGAAGACGTAGCGGTCGCGCTCGGCGGACCCGGGGGCAGCGGTGAGCGCGGCCCGGAACCAGGCGTGCCGGTCGGAGGTGTGGTTCGGCACGACGTCCACGATGATCCGCAGCCCGTGCGCGTGCGCGTCCGCGATGAGGCCGCGCGCGTCGGCGAGGGTGCCGAACAGCGGGTCGACGTCGCGGTAGTCCGCCACGTCGTAGCCGAAGTCGGCCATCGGCGAGACGTAGAACGGGGTCAGCCACAGCGCGTCCACGCCGAGGCCGGCCAGGTAGGGCAGCCGGGACCGGATGCCCGGCAGGTCGCCGACACCGTCGCCGTCGGAGTCGGCGAAGCTGCGCACGTACACCTGGTAGATGACGGCGTCGCGCCACCAGCCTCCGCCTTCGGCGCGGTCGCCGGCGGTGTGGACGAGCAGGGTGTCCTGGGTCATCAACATCCTTCTTGTCGGGAGCTGTCGGGTGCTACTTGACGCCGCCGGCGGTGAGGCCGGCGACGATCCGGCGCTGGAAGACCAGCACCACGGCGATGAGCGGGACGGTCACGATCACCCCGGCCGCCATCTGGGTGCCGAACGGCTGGTCGAACCCGGAGACGCCGGTGAACTTGGAGATCGCGACGGTCGCGGTCTGCATCTCCTTCTTGTTGACCATGGACAGCGCGATGAGGAACTCGTTCCACGCGGCGATGAAGGTCAGGATCGCCGTGGTGAACACCCCGGGCGCCGCCAGCGGGACGATGATCTTGCGGAAGGCCTGGCCGCGGGTGCAGCCGTCCACCATCGCCGCCTGCTCCAGCTCGAACGGCAGCTGCCGGAAGAACGCGGTGAGCAGCCACACCGACAGCGGCAGCGCGAACCCGAGGCTGGGCAGCACCATCGCCTGGTAGGTGTTGATCCACTTGATGTCGGTGAAGAGCTTCAGCAGCGGGACCAGCTGCGAGATTCCCGGGAACATCGTCGTCGCGACGATCAGCCCGAGCACCGCGTTCTTGAACCGGAAGTCCAGCCGGGCCAGCGCGTACGCGGTGAACGTGCCGACCAGCAGGGTGAGCACGGTGGTGGCGCCCGCCACGATGACGCTGTTCAGCAGGGCGCGGCCGAAGCCGTTGTCGCCGGAGAACACCGCGGAGAAGTTCTCCCACGACCACCGTGCCGGGACCGGCGAGTTGTCGAACTGGTCCTGCGGCCGGCGGAACGCCGAGACCGCCATCCAGTAGAACGGCGCGAGGCAGTACACCGCCACGGCGGCGAACCCGAGGGAGGACAGCGTCCGCTTCACCACTGAGCCGGTCATGCCGCCGCCCTCCTTCCGCCGCGCGGCGTCCGGACGGCGCGCGGGCGCCTGGTCCGCCGGGCCTCGCCGATGATGTCGGCGCCGAGCAGCTTCACGAACAGGTAGGCGATGAGCGCGATGTACAGGAACAGGACGGTCGCATATGCCGCCGCCGACCCGTACCGCAGGTTGGACGCCTCGAACCAGGCGATCATCGTCAGCGTCTCCACGGACTTCTGGTTGACGCCGATCAGCACGGCGGGCAGGTCGAACATCCGCAGCACGTCCAGCATCCGGAACAGCACGGCGACCAGCAGCGCGGGCTTGACCAGCGGCAGCGTGATGCGGAAGAACTGCTGGACCGGGCCGGCGCCGTCCACCCGGGCGGCCTCGTAGACGTCCCGGGGGATCATCTGCAGCCCGGCGAGGACGAGCAGCCCGATGAACGGGGAGGTCTTCCACACCTCGGCGATGACGACGGCCGCCTTGGCGGGGAAGCCGTCGGCGGTCCACAGGATCTCCTGGCGCAGCACCGCGTTCGCGGCGCCGTCGGCCTGGAAGATCCACCGCCACAGCAGCCCGGAGATCGCGGTCGGGATCGCCCACGGGACGAGGATGCTCGCGCGCACCAGCGCCCGCCCGCGGAACGCCTGCTGCATGATCAGCGCCATCGCGACGCCGATCACCGTCTCCAGCACGACCGTGGTGAGGGTGAAGAACGTGGTGTTGGAGAAGGCGTTCCAGAAGGCGTCGGCGCGGTCGCCCTGGAAGATCGCGGTGTAGTTGTCGAGGCCGACGAAGCGGTCGCCCTCGACGACGAACCCGTCGGCGTCCAGTCCCTCGCCACGCGCGTACAGCGACTCGCGGAAGCCGGCGAGGACCGGGTAGCCGATCACGAGGGCGAGCACGAGCAGGGTGGGCGACAGCAGCAGCGCCGCGAGCCGCCGCGTGCCCTGCACGTCGGACTTCGCGCGTCCGCGGGGCGTGCCCGCCGCGGCGGTGCCGGCGGCGGGCGCGCTCTCGGCGGTGGTCGTCCCGCTCACTGCGCGGTCAGCGGCTGGAGCTTGCCCTGCAGGTCCGTCAGGGCCTGGTCGGCGGGCTTCTTCCCGGTCACCGCGTCGTACATCTCACCCTGGATCGCGGCGGTGACGTCGCCGTACTTGACGGCGACCGGGCGCGGCCTGGCGTTGGCGATGGCCTGCTTGAGGACGGGCAGGTACGGGAACTTCTTCACCATCTCGGGGTCGTCGTACAGCGCCGCGACGGTGGGCGCCTGCGAGGTCGCGAGGAGATTGGCCCGCTGGGCCTGCTCGCCGGTGAGGTAGCGGATGAAGTCGAGCGAGGTCGCCTTGTTCTTGGCGAACGCGGAGATCGCGAGGTTGTGGCCGCCGAGGTTGGCGACGCCGGGGCCGTTCGGGCCGGGCAGCGGCGCGACCGCGAACCTGCCCGCCACCTTCGACGAGCCGTCGTCCGAGTTCGCCAGCCCGTACTGGTAGGGCCACTGCCGCTGGAAGATCAGCTTGCCGGACTGGAAGTAGCGGCGGCCGCCCTCGGTGTCGAGGGTGACGGCCTCCTTCGGCATGTGGTCCTTCTTGGCGCCGACGAGGAACTCGACCCCCTGCTTGGCCTGCGGGGTGTTCAGCGAGGGCTTGCCGTCGGGGCCGATGATGGAGCCGCCGGCGCTCTCGATCGCCTCGACGGCGCTGATCGTCATGCTCTCGGTCTTGTTGACCTCGGTGAAGAAGCAGTCGGCGTCCTTCGCCTCGGGCAGCTTCTTGACCTTGGCGCAGTCGTCCCACATCTCGGTGTAGGTCTTCGGCGGGTCGGTGATGCCGGCCTTCTCCAGCAGGTCCTTGCGGAAGTAGAGCATCCCGGCGTCGGACGTGGACGGCACGGCGTACAGCTTGTCGCGGTACTGCCCGGTGGCGATGGTCGCGGGCAGCATCTTGGACAGGTCGATCTCGTCCTTGGGCAGCGGCGCGAGCCAGCGGTTGGCGGCGAACTCGGCCGTCCACACCACGTCGAGGTTCAGCACCGAGTAGGCGTCGGACCTGGTCGTGGCGTTCTGGATCATCTGCTGCCGCTGGTCGTTCGGCTCGTCCGGCAGTTCGATGATGCGGACCTGCTCCTTCGGGTGCTCGGTGTTCCAGCCGTCGAGCTGCTTCTGCAGGTAGCCCGAGCGGTCCTTGCCGGTCACGAAGGTGATCGGACCGCGGCCCTGCAGGCTCGCCGCGCCCGCGCCGCCCTTCGAGCCGCCGTCGTCGTCGCCGCCGCAGGCGGAGAGCGACAGCGCGAGGGCGGCGCAGACGACCGTGCCGCCGATCAGGGGAGTGCGCCGCATGGTGTCCTCCTTCGCGGGACGTCCCGCGCCGGGCCGTCGTCCCGCAGGTCAAGAGTTGGGGGTGGCTGGTCCGGGACGCTAGCAACGCGTTTCAGCCGCGTAAATCACTTGCAGAAACTTTCAGCAAGTTCGTGGCCGATCTGTAACCGTTTTGCACAGACCGGACAATCCGGTCGACATGCCCGCGGGGCCTGCGCCAGGCTGCCCGCGTGACGAACCCCGACCCCTCCGGCGCGCTCGACCTCGTCCGCGACCACACGATCCTGTCGGTCGTGGTCGGGTCGCGCGCGTACGGACTGGCGACCGATGAGAGCGACGTCGACCGGCGCGGGGTCTACGCGGCCCCGGCGCCCCTGTTCTGGCGTTTCACCAAGCCGCCGACGCATCTGGACGGCCCGCTGCCCGAGCAGTTCTCCTGGGAGCTGGAGCGCTTCTGCGAGCTGGCGCTGGCCGCGAACCCGACCGTCCTCGAATGCCTGTGGTCGCCGCTGGTCGAGCGGGTCACGCCGGTCGGAGAGGAGCTGCTGGCCGTGCGGCCGGCGTTCCTGTCCCGGCATGCGCACCGCACGTTCCTCCGCTACGCCGAGGCCCAGTTCCGCAAGCTGGACGGCGACTTGCGCAACGGCGGAGCGCCGCGCTGGAAGCACGTCATGCACATGCTGCGGCTGCTGGAGAGCGGCCTGCGCCTCGTCCGGCACGGCGAGCCGCGGCTGGAGGTCGGCGGCCTGCGCGAGCGGCTCCTCGCCGTCCGCCGCGGCGAGGTCGGCTGGGACGAGATCGGCGCGTGGCGCGCCTCCGTCGGCGCCGCGATGGACGAGGCCCTGGACCGAAGCCCGCTGCCGCCCGAACCCGACCGCGCCGCGGTCGAGGAACTGCTGGTCTCCGTTCGACGCAGGAGTGTGACCTGGTGAACCTCCCCGAGGGCATGGCCGACCGCCTCGCCGCCGACCACCCCTACCCCCGCGCGTTCCTCACCGTCAGCGGCGCGCACCTGTACGGGTTCCCGTCGCGGGACTCCGACGTCGACCTGCGCGGCGTCCACCTGCTGCCGCTGGAGGAGGTCGTCGGCCTGGAGACGGGGGAGGAGACCGTCACGCTGATGTGGGACCACGCCGGAGTGGAGGCCGACGCGGTCACCCACGAACTGGCCAAGTTCTGCACGCTGCTCATGCGGCGCAACGGCTACGTCCTCGAGCAGGTCATGTCGCCCCTGGTCGTGGCCACCTCTCCCGTGCACGCGGAGCTGAAGTCCCTCGTCCCCGGGCTGGTCACCTTCAACCACGCGCACCACTACCTGGGGTTCGCGCGGTCCCAGTGGAAGCTCTTCGAGCGGTCGCGGGAGCTCAAACCGCTCCTCTACACGTTCCGGGTGCTGCTGACGGGAGTCCACCTGATGCGGACCGGCGAGGTCGAGGCCGACCTGACCCGGCTCGCCGGAGACGGGCCGTCCTACCTGCCCGAGCTGATCGAGGCGAAGCGGGCCGCCGAGCACGCCGCGCTGCCGGACGACGCGCCGGACCCGGCCCGCCTGCAGGGGGATGTCGCCGCTCTCACCGTCCTTCTGGAAGGCGAACGCGACCGCAGTGCTCTCCCCGAGGCCCCCGCGAACCGCCGCGCCCTCCACGACTTGGTGGTCCGCGTCCGCCTGGGCTGAACCCTGAGGCGCCTCCCCTGCGTGCCATCGGTTGTACGGACCGTTTTGGGACACAACCACCTCAGGTGTTCGCGACGTACCAGGGGTGGTTGTGTAGCCAGGGAAGGGGAGCGATGGACGAGGGCATCGACCAGAAGGACATCGCGGAGGCGGACCTCAGAACCCGGCGCGGTGTGTTCCGCGCCGTCGCGTTCCGGGACCCGGTCGACGGGCACGAGCACATGGCGCTGGTGCGGGGCGAGGTGCGGGGGCGCGACGACGTGCTCGTCCGGATGCACTCCGAGTGCATGACGGGCGACATCTTCGGCGCGACGCGCTGCGAGTGCGGGGACCAGCTCGGCGCCGCCCTGGACGCCATCGCCCGCGAGGGCGCCGGTGCACTGGTCTACCTGCGCGGCCACGAGGGCCGCGGGATCGGGCTGGTGGCGAAGGTCCGGACCCACATCCTGCAGGACGACCAGGGACTGGACACCGTCGACTCCGCCACGGCCATCGGGCTGCCGGTGGACGTGCGCGACTACGGCCCGGCCGCCCGGATCCTGCGGCACCTCGGCGTCCGGTCGGTGCGGCTGATGTCCAACAACCCGGTCAAGGTGAGCGCGCTGGAGTCCTACGGGGTCGCCGTCGCGGCGCGCGTCCCGCTGCTCGTCCCGGTCAGCGCCGACAACGTCCGCTACCTCACCGCCAAGCGCGACCGGCTCGGCCACGACCTCCCGCAGCTCGACGCCCCCGCCGGGGCGCTCGGCGAGGTGCGGCGATGACGCGGCCGACGGCGCTGCCGCGCCCGGCGCCGGCCGGGCTCCCGGCCCCGCGCCGCCCCCGCCTGACGAGGGGGCCGGAGCTGGCCGCGGCCGTCGCCGCCCAGCTCGCCCTGCTGGCGCTGCTCCGTCCCGGCCACGCGGGCCTGGCCGTGGGCGTCGGGTACGCGCTGGCCTCGTGGGCGCTGCTGACCGCCGCGTTCCGGCGGCGGCGGGCGCTGGGGCCGGCCGATCACGTGACGCTGGCGCGGGTGGTCCTCACCGGGGGTGTCGCGGCGCTGGTCGCGGGGCATCTCACCGGTGACGCCGGCCTCTGGCCGCTGGTCGCGGCCGCTTCCGCGGCCCTCGTGCTGGACGGCGTCGACGGTCGGGTCGCACGGCGCACCGGGACGGTGTCCAGGCTCGGGGCGCGGTTCGACATGGAGACCGACGCGGTCCTGGTGCTGGTGCTGAGCGTCGAGGTCGCGCGGACGGCGGGCCTGTGGGTGCTGGCGATCGGGGCGATGCGGTACGCGTTCGGCGCGGCGGCCTGGACGGCGCCGTGGCTGCGCGCGGACCTGCGGCCGAGCGTCGCGCGCAAGGCCGTCGCCGTGGTGCAGGGGGTGGCGCTGGTCGTCGCGGCGTCGGGCGTCGTGCCGCACTCGGGCGCGCTCGTGGCGGCGGCGCTGGCGCTGCTGGTGTGGTCCTTCGGACGGGACGTGGCGTGGCTGGCGAAGCGGCGGCGCACGGCGGATCGTGTGCCCGCCGCCGGAGAGGCGCAAGGAACTCAGGAGAACCGGACGATTCGGGGAAGGGGCACGGATGGAGCGCGACGCGCGCGCCTTCTGGATCCGGTCGCCAGGTGAGGGCGAGATCCGCGATGTCGTCCTCCCCGAACCGGGGCCGGGGGAGGTGCTCGTCCGGACGCTCTTCTCGGGCGTGAGCCGCGGCACCGAGGCGATCGTGTTCCGCGGCGGCGTCCCGCCGAACCAGCACGCCGTCATGCGGGCGCCGTTCCAGGACGGGGCGTTCCCCGGCCCGGTCAAGTACGGGTACCTCAACGTCGGCGTGGTCGAGCACGGCCCCGCCGAGCTGGCCGGCCGCACGGTGTTCTGCCTCTATCCGCACCAGACCCGGTACGTCGTCCCGGCGAGCGCGGTCAGCGCCGTCCCGGACGGGGTGCCGCCGGAGCGGGCGATCCTCGCCGGGACGGTGGAGACGGCCGTGAACGCGCTGTGGGACGCGGCGCCGCTCGTCGGCGACCGCATCGCCGTGGTCGGCGCCGGGATGGTCGGCTGCTCGGTCGCCGGCGTGCTCGCGGGCTTCCCGGGATGCCGGATCCAGCTGGTCGACACCGACCCGTCCCGCGCGGACGTCGCGCGGGCGCTCGGCGTCGGGTTCGCCCATCCCGACCAGGCCGAGGGCGGCTGCGACCTGGTCGTGCACGCGAGCGCGTCCGAGGCCGGGCTCGCCCGGTCGCTGGAGCTGCTCGCACCGGAGGGGGAGGTGATCGAGCTGAGCTGGTACGGCGACCGGCGGATCACCGTCCCGCTCGGGGAGTTCTTCCACTCGCGGCGGCTGGCGATCCGGGGCAGCCAGGTCGGCGCCGTGCCGCCGTCCCGCCGGTCGCGCCGCGGCTTCGCCGACCGGATCGCGCTCGCGCTGCGGCTGCTCGCCGACCCCGCCTTCGGCGAGCTGATCACCGGGGAGAGCCCGTTCGCCGAGCTGCCGCGGCTGATGCCGCGCCTCGCGGGCGGCGAGCAGCCCGCCCTGTGCCACCGGATCGCCTACTGAGGCGGGACCGCCCGCCGAGCCTGCCTACCGAGGAGGACGTTCGTTGTTCGCCATCACCGTCCGCGACCACGTCATGATCGCGCACAGTTTCCGCGGCGAGGTCTTCGGGCCCGCGCAGCACCTGCACGGCGCGACGTTCGTGGTGGACGCGACCTTCCGCCGGGCCGACCTCGACCCGGACGGCATCGTCGTCGACATCGGGCTCGCCACCAGCGAGCTCGGCGAGGTCCTGGGCGCGCTGAACTACCGGAACCTGGACGACGAGCCGGACTTCGCCGGGGTCAACACTTCGACGGAGTTCCTCGCCAAGGTCATCGCCGACCGGCTCGCCGACCGGGTGCGCGCCGGCGCGTTCGGCGCCAACGCCGCCGGCCTGGCCGGCATCACGGTGACGCTGCACGAGTCGCACGTCGCCTGGGCCAGCTACGAGCGTGAACTGTGACGTCCCGCGAGGTGTGCGTGGTCGTCCCGGCCGGCGTCGACGACGCCGCCGCCCCGAGCGGCGGCAACCGCTACGACCGGCGGCTGTGCGAGGAGCTCGCGGCGTCCGGGCGCCCCGTCCGGGAGGTGGCGGTGCCCGGCGCGTGGCCGCGGCCTGACCGGGCGGCCCGCGCCGGTCTGGGACGCGCGCTGGCCGCGCTGCCCGGCGGGTCCGTCGTCCTCATGGACGGGCTGGTGGCGTGCGGCGTCCCGGAGATCGTCGTCCCGGAGGCGGCGCGGCTGCGGCTCGCCGTCCTCGTCCACCTCCCGCTCGCCGACGAACCCGGGCAGGGCGATCTGAACGCGGGCGAACGCGAGGTGCTGGAGGCGGCCGGGGCCGTCGTCGCGACGAGCCCGTGGGCCCGGGACCACCTGATCGCCCACCACGGCCTGGAGCCGTCCCGCGTCCACGCCGTCGCCCCGGGCACCGACCCGGCGCCGCTCGCGTCCGGCACCGACGGCGCGGCGCGGCTGCTGTGCGTGGCGTCGGTGACCCCGCGCAAGGGGCACGACGTCCTCGTGGAGGCGCTCGCCACCATCGCGCACCTGTCCTGGGACTGCGAGTGCGTCGGGCCGCTGGGCGGCGACCCGGAACACGTCGCGCGGGTCCGGCGGCTGATCGGCGGGCACCGGCTCGACGGGCGCGTCGAGCTGACGGGTCCGCTGACCGGCAAGCGGCTGGACGACGCCTACGCCGGTGCCGACCTGCTCGTCCTGGCGTCCCGCGCGGAGACGTTCGGGATGGTGGTGACCGAGGCGCTGGCGCGCGGCGTCCCGGTGCTCGCGACCTCGGTGGACGGGGTCCCGGACACGCTGGGCTGGGATCCGTCCGGGGCCGTCCCCGGCATGCTCGTGCCGCCGGACGACCCCGTCGCGCTGGGCGCGGCGCTGCGCCGCTGGCTCGTCGAACCGGAGCTGCGCGACCGGCTGCGCGCCTCCGCCCGGCTGCGGCGCGGCACGCTGCCCGGCTGGGACGACACCGCCCGCCGCATGGGAACCGTCTTGTCGAAGCTGCGAAGGGAGGCGCCATGACGGGGGTCGAGGCGCGAGGAGGCGCTGTGACGGAGTTCGATCCATCCTGGCTGGAGCTGCGCGAGGGCGCGGACGCGACGGCGCGGGCCGCGGAGCTGCTCGACCCGCTCCGCGCCGCGCTCCCGGCGGACGGGCCGCTGGTCATCTGGGACCTCGGGTGCGGCACCGGCTCCCAGGGGCGCTGGCTGTCCGGGCGGCTGCGCGGCCCGCAGCACTGGATCCTGCACGACGCCGATCCGCGCCTGCTCGACCGCGCCCGCGCGAGCGAGTACGCGACCGCCGACGGGACGCCCGCGACGGTCGAGACGCGCGCGGGCGACATCGGCGCGCTCCGCGCGTCCGACCTGGTGGGCGCGTCGCTGGTCACCGCGTCCGCGCTGCTGGACGTGCTCACCGCCGCCGAGGTCGAGGCGATCGCCGCCGCGGTCGCCTGCCCGGCGCTGCTCACCCTGTCGGTCGTCGGGCGCGTCCGCCTCTCCCCGCCCGAGCCGCTCGACGCCGAGTTCGCCGCCGCCTTCGACGCCCACCAGCGCCGCGGCGGCCTCCTCGGGCCCGACGCCGTCGCCGCCGCGACCCGGGCGTTCGGCCGCCGCGGCGCGTCGGTCCAGGCGCGCCCGAGCCCGTGGCGGCTCGGCCCCGGCCAGGCCGCGCTGACCGCGCAGTGGCTGCGCGGCTGGGTCGCCGCCGCCGTCGAGCAGCGGCCCGACCTGGCCCCCTTCGCCGAGGACTACCTCGGCCGCCGCCTCACCGAGTGCGCCGCCGGGCGCCTCACCGCCGAGGTCCACCACGTCGACCTCCTCGTCCTCCCCGGGAGCGCCCCGTGACGAAGTTCCTGCCCTGGCTGCGCCCGCTCGCCGGGCTGGGCATCCTCGCCGCGCTCCTGTGGTGGCACAGCACGGACGCGTTCGTGGACGCGCTCCACGCCGTGGACGCCGGGGCCGTGGCCGCGGCGCTCGCCCTGGGCCTGCTGACCACCGTGCTCAGCGCGGCCCGCTGGCGGCTGGTCGCGCGGCGGCTCGGCCTCCACCTGCCGCTGGGCGGAGCCGTCGCGGACTACTACCGGTCCCAGTTCCTCAACGCCGTGCTGCCCGCGGGCGTGCTCGGGGACGTCCACCGCGCCGTGAGCCACGGGAACCGAGCGGGCGACGTCGCGCGCGGCGTGCGGGCCGTGTTCCTCGAACGCGTCGCCGGTCAGGGCGTCGCGATCGCCGCGGGCGCCGCCGCGCTGCTCGCCCACCCCGCGCTCACCTCGGCGCTGGCGCCCGCCCTGGTCCCGGCGGGAGCCGTCCTGGCCGCGGTGCTGGTCCTCGCACGGTGGCGGCGCCGCGCGCTGGCGCCGGCGTTCGCGGACGTGCGCGCCGCCCTGCGCGCCTGGCCCGCGATCGTGGGCCTGTCGGCCGCGGCGCTGGCCGGTCACCTGGCCCTGTTCGTGGTCGCCGCCCGCCTCGCCGGCGCGACGGCCCCGCTGCTCACCCTCCTGCCGCTGCTCCTGCTGGCGCTCCTGGTGATGGTGCTGCCGGTGAACGTCGGCGGCTGGGGACCGCGCGAGGCCGTGCTCGCCCTGGCGTTCGGCGCGGCCGGGCTCGGCTCAGCGCAGGGCCTGACCGTCTCCGTCGTGTACGGGGTTCTCACCTTCGTCGCGTCCCTGCCCGGCGCGGCCGCCCTGCTGCTGAAGCACCGCGAGGACGTCCCCGAACGACGCGACGAAGCTCCGCAGCGTCTCCCGGCCCTTGTCGGCGCTGGCCAGTGACGGCCGCCCGACCACGCCCGACGTCGTGTAGGCCGCCATTCCCGTCGTCAGGAGGTGCCGCCGGTCGTCGGCCAGATGGTCGGCGGTCCGGTACCCGTCCCGGACCAGCTCCGGATGGGCGTGCAGCAGGATGGAGGTCTCCAGCTCCCCGGCGTGCATGTCGCTGACCGCGGACGTCTCCGCGCCGGACGCCCTCTCCGCCGCCTCCCAGTGCTCCATCGCGGGGAACAGGGCCATGTCGCCGTGCGCCTCCTGCACGACGTTGCCGAGCACGTAGTTGCCCCCGTGCCCGTTGACCAGCACGAGCTTGGGGACGCCGGCCCGGCGCAGCGACTCGGCGACGTCCCTGACCACCGCGTACAGGGTCGCCGCCGAGATGCTCACCGTCCCGGGCCAGTCCGCGTGCTCATGCGAGCACGAGATCGTCACTGGCGGGAGCGTCCGCACCGGGTACGCCTTCGCGAGCTCCGCCGCGATCGTGCACGCGATCACCGTGTCCGTCGCGAGGGGAAGGAACGGGCCGTGCTGCTCGTGGCTCCCGATCGGCAGGACCGCCACGGGGACGTCCGGGACCTCGGGACTCGTGTGCGTCGGCAGCATGACCCACAGCTTGCCGCATCCGTCCGGCCAGGGAAACCAGCGCCATGGCGCCGGCCAGCAGGAGCGCGGCGACGATCCCGTCCGTCCAGTAGTGGTTGGCCGTCACCACCACCACGAGGACCGTGAGCGGCGCGTGCAGCGCGACGACCCACCGCCACCGGCTCCGCGACACCCGCAGCACCGCCACGGCCACCAGGATCGCCCACCCGATGTGCAGGGACGGCATGGCCGCGTACTGGTTGGCGATCCCGTCGGCCGCCGCCGGATAGGCCGACGGCCCCACGGTCAGCATCGTGTCGACGGCCCCGATCCCCGCCAGCCGGGGCGGCGCCAGCGGGAACATCGTGTGCACCACGAGGCCGGCCGCCGTCAGCGCCACCAGTTCGTTGCGGACCCTGGCATAGGCGGACCTGTGCCGCACATAAAGCCAGATCAGCAGCAACGCCGTTCCGGGAAAATGGACGCTCACGTAATAGACATTGGCGAGGAACGCCGCGTGGTCCCATCCGAGCGCCCAATGCTGGAATCCGACCTCGCTCGGCAGCCATTCCCGCTCGAACCGCCACAGCCCGTGCGCGTTCGCCATCGCCTGCCCGGGGCCGCCCTCGATCAGCGTCCGGCCCCACTTGTAGAAGGCGAACAGGACCGCCAGCAGCCCCACCTCGGTGAGCAGCGGCCGCATCCGGCCGCGCACCGCCCCGCCCACTGCCGCTCCGCTCACCATCGTGCCTCCCAGCCCGGTCGTCCCCGTCCATCTCAACCCTCGCGTCTGACATTTCCGGAGACACTGGGTTCAGCTACCCGATCATGGGAGGTAAAACCCACCCCTGGTGGTGGGGTTGACTCCACCCCCTGACGTAGATTTCCGACCTATGATCACCGGTGAATGGCTCAACCCGCCGCCGTCCGCGACGCCCGACGGCCCCGCCCTCGTCGTCACCGCGGCGCGGGGCGGCGACTTCTGGCGCACGACGTCCTACGGCTACGACCGCGACAGCGGGCACGCCCTGCTCTCCCCGTTCGGGCCCGAGGCCGCGATCGAGGTCTCCTTCGTCGCCGCCTACGACCACCAGTTCGACCAGGCTGGCCTCCTCGTCCGCCTCTCCGCGACGACCTGGATCAAGGCGGGCGCCGAGTACTGCGACGGCGCCCTCCAGCTGGGCGCGGTGGTCACCCACGGCGTGTCCGACTGGTCCTCGGCGCCCGTGCCGTGGCAGGGCCGCGAGGTGACCATCCGCGCCAGCCGCTCGGGCGACGCCGTGACCGTCCGCGCCCGCGCCGGCGACGAGCCCTGGCGGATGATCCGGCTGGCGCCCTTCCCTCCCGGCGTCATGGCCGCCGCGGGCCCCTACTGCTGCGCCCCCGAACGCGACGGCCTGACCGTCCGCTTCACCCGCGTCGCCGAAACTCCGCCCGACGCGGCCCTGCATCCATGAAGCCGCCTATTTGCAGTCGAATTCCTTGGTGGCCCCGGTGCTCAGAGCGCAGTCCAGCGGCCACGCCTGCCCGGAGACCCCGTGGAAGGTGAGATGCCACTGGCCGCCCGTGTCGCGCAGCAGCGCGTAGCCGTGAACGCCCCGTGAGACCGCGTGCTGCACGGTCTCGCCGTCGACGGTCTTGCCCGTCACCTTGCTGTCGTCCGGCGGCGTGTCGAGCGTCGTCCCGGACGAGCCCACGGTCAGCTGCGGCGGACGCGAGCTGTTGAGGAAGTCGAGCATCTGGTAGAGGTGCACGTGCCCGGACATCACCAGGTCGATGTTGCCGGCCAGCGCCCCCTTCGCCGTCTGCCCGACCGCGTTAGCCAGCGTCGGGTTGATCCACGTCACGGCGGTGGACGAGGCCTGCTTGACCATCCACAGCGGCTTGTGGGTGATCAGGAAGTAGTCGTGCGTCGGATGGTTGGCGGCCAGGGCGTTCACTTCGTCGAACCATTTCGCGTACTGGGCGGCCTGGGCCTGGTCCGGCTTGTTCCTCTCACTCGCCGAGCTGGAGTCGAACAGGATGAAATGCAGCGTGCCCGCATTGATCTGGACGGGCTCGGCCTGCGTCTGCGGCAGTGAGAAGCACTCGTTGTTCTTCTGCGGAACCGCGGCGAAATAGCGGAACCATTCGGCGCCCCGCCCCACCTTCGGAGGCGTGCAGACCTCGTGGTTGCCCCGCGCGAAGATGAACGGGGCCTCGGCGAGCAGGGCCTGCGCGGGCCGCAGGAAGTCCTTGATAAGGCAGCTCCAGTCGGCGGCCTGCCCCTGCGTGTCGCACCCCGGCGTGGCGTCGTTCGCGCCTTCCGGCGTCTCCCGGTACACGTAGTCGCCGACGTGGACGACCAGGTCCGGCCGGGACTGCGCCGCCGCGTGCACCGAGAGCGGCTCCAGCGGCCAGTTCTTCTGGCAGTCCTGGTTCTTCGGGGCGCCCACCGTGGGCGAGACGACCTCGCACCCCGCGTCACCGATCACCGCGACGCTCCGGGGACGCCCGTTCACGGGCCACTCGGGCAGCGGAAGCTGGAGGTTCCCCGGATGCACGGTGGCCGCATTGGTCGTGGACGGCTCGATCAGCGCGTTGCTCGCCCCGTCGGGGACCGGCGCCACGCAGAAGGTCGTCGGGAACTGCTGGAGCCCGCCGCCGGTGACGAAAGGATCGCTGACCTTCCTCAGCACCGCCGTCTGCGTCTTGCCTCCCAGGGTGTACTGGAGGGTGGGGCAGTTCCCGGCGGGCTTCTCGGTGGTGGCGAACCGGACCTCGGTCGTGTGGCTCGTCCCGTTCACCAACTGCGTCCAGGCCCACGCCTCGCCGTTCTTCCCGGCACCGGGAGGCGTGGGCTTCGGAGACGGGCTCGGGGCGGACTGCGCGAGCCCGGACATCACGGCGACCAGCAGGCCCACGACGGCCGCCACCGCCGCAGCTATTCGCGACATAAACCAGGTATCCCATCAGATCAAGAGAAATGGACTATTCGGACGCCTTTCCATTAGGTGCCCGACGCCGGTCGATCTGCCCTGGTTGTCCGCCGCCATGTCCGCCGCCGCGTGCGGTGTTGTTCAAGTTATGTCCGGCTCATTCCAACCCCGCCCGCGCCTCCGGGTAAAACGCGAATCGGACTACGGACGGGGGATGGCGACCGCGTTGTACGAGACGTCCGGCGTCGGTCCCGTGGCGAAGAACCGGATGTTGGGGAGGTACAGCCGCGAGCCGAAGGCGGCCACGGTCGTCGGCAGGGCGAGCCGGGCATCCGTCACCCGGCGAACGACGCGGCCGTCGGTTCCGTCCGCGTCCAGTCGCACGACGGCCACGGTGTTGAGCCGGTTCTGCACCGCGTACAGCGTCCGGCCCCGCAGCAGCAGCCCGTCGCCTTCCGGCAGCGACTCGCCGTGCAGGTTCACCCGGCGGGTCTCGCCCGTCGGCTCGACGCGGAACAGCCCGCCGGTGTTCGACTGCACCACGAGCAGTCCCCGCCCGTCCGGTGTAGGGGTGATGCCGTTGGCGTTGAACCCCGCGCTGCCGGGACTGTCGGGACTGCCCTGGTACACCAGGTCGCCGGTCAGGGGGATCCGGACCGCGGCGGCGGGGAGCCGTCCACCGTCGAGCGGCAGCTTGTAGAGCACCGGGTCGGTGGAGTCGGTGAACCACGCGGCGCCCTGCGTGATGATGACGTCGTTGACGAACGACGGGCCGGTGGCCAGCCGGTAGGACGCCAGCACCCGTCCGGTCCGGGCGTCGAGGACGCGGGCGTCGCCACCCGTGCCGCCCGCCACGAACAGCCGTCCGCGCCCGTCGCTCTTGAGCCCGAGGGCCTGCGTGCCCGGCCCCCGGCCGAGGACGGCCCCGGCCCCCGTGCGCAGGTCGGCGCGGTAGACCGACCCGTCGGCCATGGAGCCGACATAGGCGACCGGCCCGGGGCCGATCGCGATGCCTTCGGGCTGGAACCCGTCCGGCAGCCGGATCGTGGTCGGGTACACCGTGCCGCCCCCGGCGTCCGCCGCCTGGGCCGGCGCGCTCGTCGCGGCGGCCAGCCCGAACACCAGCACGGCAGAGATCGTCCGACGTCGCATGAAGCAACCTCTCAACGTTGAAGTGTTTAACGCTGAGGACGGTAGGCCGGATGCTACCTTGATGTCAAACAGTTCAACGTTGAGAGGTAATCGTGGAGCGAGACGCCGTCGACCTCATCGTCGAGCAGTGGGCTCGCGCCCGGCCCGACCTCGACGCGTCCCCCATGCGGGTCCTGGGCCGCCTCTCCCGGCTGACCCGCATCGCCGAGCGCGAACTCAAGGCCCTGTTCGCCGAGTTCGGGCTGGAACGGGGCGAGTTCGACGTCCTGGCCACCCTCCGCCGCGCGGACGCCCCCCAAGGCGTCACCGCGGGCGTGCTGGCCCGCTCCTCCATGGTGACCTCGGGCGCCGTCACGAACCGCCTGGACCGGCTCGTCGCCAAGGGCTACGTCACGCGCGACCTCGACCCCGCCAACCGCCGCACCGTCCTCGTCGCCCTCACCCCCGCCGGCCGCGACCTCATCGACCGCGCCGTCGCCGCCCACATCGACAACGAACGCCGCCTCCTCGCCGCCCTCGACCAGCACGAACAAGACGTCCTGGCCGAAACCCTCCGCACCCTCCTCCTCAGCCTCGGCGACCAGCCGTAGCCGGCGCCTGTTCGGCTTGTTGTTCTGGAAGTACGGCTGCCTGGGCACTGGAGGTCCTTCTCCGGTGCCCAGGCGACCCGAGCGGATATCGGGTTATCGCAGGGCTCGGTTGCCACGGGCGGTCCAGATCGCCAGGGCGGCGAGCAAGGCGCAGGCGCCACCGAGCCAGAGCACGCCCTGGAGCGTGAGCGTGTCGACGATGACGCCGCCGGCCAGCGCGCCAAAACCGATGGACAGGTTGAACACCGCCACCCACAGCGAGGAGGCGGCTTCCACGGCCTGCGGAGCGGTCTTGATCATCCAAGTCTGGAGGCCCACGGACACACCGCCGAAGGCCAGACCCCAGACGATCAGCAGGAGGGCGCCGCCGGTCGCGGTCCGACCCAGCAGCAGGAAAAGCGGCATCGCGGCCGTCATGGCCACTGCGATCGTCAGCACGCTGCGGTGCACGCGGCGGGAGAGCGCCGAACCGGCGACGAAGTTGCCGATCATGCCGGCCGCGCCGAACCCGAACAGCAGCGGACCGACATAGCGCTCGTCGATCCCCGACAGCTTCTGCAGCGCCGGGCTCACGAACGTGTAAGCGGCGAAGTGGCCGAACACAAGGAGCACCGTCGCGATGATGCCGACGCGTACGCCTGGGTTGCGGAGCTGCTCCATCAGCAGCTCGGGCCGGACGGCCTGGGAGGCGACCAGCCTCGGCAGTACCGCCGGCAGGGCGATCAGGGTCACGAGCGCCAGGGCGCTGAGCGAAGAGAAGGCGATGCGCCAGCCGGTGAGGTCGCCGACCAGGGTGCCGAGCGGGACGCCGAAAACGTTCGCGGCCCCGACGCCACCGAAAATGACCGCTGTGGCGCGAGGCACGTCCGCGGGGGCGGCGAGCCGGACCGCCAGGCCGGCGGCGACCGCCCAGAAGCCGCCGATCGCTATGCCCACCAGCACCCGGGAGCCCACCAGCACCGCGAAGGTCGGCGCCAGGGCGGAGCCCAGGTTCGCGAGGGTCATCAGGGTCATCAGCCCGACCAGCAGGATGCGGCGGTCCAGCGACCTGACGACCATCGGGACCAGAGGCGCCGCGAACCCGGCGACGATGCTGGGCACCGTCACCATCAGTCCCGCCGTCCCCTCGGAGACCGACAGCGCGGACTCCACGGAGGTCAGCAGCCCGATCGGCAGCTGCTCGGCGGTCACCAGCAGGAAGGTGCCCAGAGCCACCACGCAGACCGCCGGCCAGCGAGTCTTGTCCGGGGTCCCTGGCTCCTGTCTCTGGGTGGGGGTCTGCTCAGCGGTCGTCAACGGATCCTCCTCCAGCAATTCGGGAGCGATCGCTCCCGAATGGGGACCCTAGTATGGGAGCGATCGCTCCACAAGTTGGGTACGGTGAACCCATGGCACGACCCCGGCAGTTCGACGAGAAGCAAGCGGTCACCTCGGCGACCGAGCTGTTCTGGCGACGCGGTTACCACGCCACTTCGGTGCGCGACCTGGGCGACGAGCTGAAGCTCACGCCCAGCAGCCTGTACCGGACGTTCACGGACAAGCACACGCTCTTTCTGCGCGCGCTCGACCACTACCGGGCCACCGAGTCGACGCAGGCCCGCCGGCGTCTGGATGCGAGTGACCGCCCGGTTCGCGAGGTGCTGCGGGAATGGATGCTGTGGCTGGTGACCTGCCCGGCCGGCGGCACGACCGGCCGCGGATGCTTCGTGGTCAACACCGCCACCGAACTCGGCACCACTGATGACCAGGTCCATGAGCGGATCGAGGCCGCGTTCACGGTCACCCGGCAGGCCCTGCAGGAGGTGCTGGCCGAGGGGCGGAAGCGAGGCGAGCTGTCCGCCGACCTCGACATCGACGGAGCCGTGGAGTCGCTGTTCACGACGGTGCTCGGCCTACGGGTACGAGAGCGCGCTGGTCACGATCTGGAGCGCCTGACCACCGCGATCGATCTCGCGATCCGAGCCCTGGGCGCCGCATCCGCGCAATCCGCCTGACGTGGGAAGGTGTCGAGCCGAGGCATCGCCCACACCATCCCGGCATCCAGACCACCTTGGTGGTTCTACGCCTTGCGGAAGTGCTCGACGAGCCGGGAGTAGCTGTCGTCGCCGTGCCCCCGCTCGATCGCCGCAGCCACGAGTGCCCGGGAGTACTCGGGGAACTCGTCGTCGATGCCCCGCTCCCGGCTCTCCCGCGCGAGATCCTCGATCGAGGGCAGATGGTGGCGCAGCGCCCCGTACGGCGTCGCGAACCGGCGCCGGTCGACCTCCTCGGCGATCGACGGCAGGAAGGCCGACAGCGACGCGAGGGGACTCCTGGCCGACCCCAGGAACCGCCCGACCTCGACACCCGCGTCCGAGAGCGCCGCGGCCGCGTGCAGGAACCCGTTGAGGAGCCCCCACATCGTCCCGTGGACGGCCATACCGTAGAGCACCGCGACGCCGGGATCCTCGGACACCAGCGGTGCCTGCCCGCTGAGAAGCCCCAGCACCTTCCGGTGACGCTCGTGGACGTCCGCGGACCCGCCGTAGAAGACCGTCGCGTCCGGATGCCCGACGCCCGGCGCGATGGTCATGATCTGCCCGTGCAGGTACTCCCCGCCGCGCTCGGCGACCACCGCGGCCACCTCCCTGACCTCGCTCGACGTCCCGTCCGTCAGGTTGACGACGACCCGCCCGCGCAGGACGTCCCCCGCCGCCTCCAGCAGCTCACGAGCGACGGAGTTCCCCTTCACGTTGACCACCACGACCTGCCCGGCGGCGACGGCATCGCGGACGCCGTCGGCCTGCCGCGCCCCCTTGGCGACCAGCGCGTTACCCCGCCCCGCAGTGCGATTCCACACGGTGGTCGGATGCCCGCCGCCCAGAATCGCTCCCGCCAGCGCGCCCCCCATCTCCCCAAGCCCGAGCACCGCCACGCCAACGGCCCCATCACCAGAACCCACACCGCCCCCTTCCGAAACACCAGGAGCCGCCACGCTAAAACCTCAATCGAACACGAGGTCAAGCAGAGGATCACCCATGACCGGGGAAGGAATCCCTGTGATCAAGGCATCGTTGAGCCCCGCATGACAGCTTTCGTCCTCGTTCCCGGCGGTTGGCGCGGGGGATGGTACTTCTCCGACCTGGCCGAGCGACTCCGCGCCGCCGGACACCGGGCGCTGACCGTGACACCCACCGGCGTCGGAGAGCGCGCCCACCTGAACTCCGCGACCGTCAACCTGGACACCCACGTCGACGACGTGCTCGCCCTGCTCGCCGCCGAGGAGGTCGGCGACGCCGTTCTCGTCGGGCACAGCTACGGCGGCATGGTCATCACCGGTGCCGCCGACCGCGCCCCCGCCGGCGTGGTGCGCCGCCTGGTCTACTGCGACGCCTACGTACCCGAGGACGGCCAGTCCTGCTGGGACCTGACCACCGATGCCTACCGCAGCCTGTTCCTGGAAGGCGCGGCGGGGGACGGGTACGCGGTCCAGCCGCCCCCGGGCCGCGACCCGCGCGTGACAGCCCATCCGCTGGCCTCCTTCCTCCAGCGAATCCGGCTGGACGCGGCCGGCCTGCGCGACGTCAAGACCCGGGACTACGTGTACCTGTCCGGATGGGACGGCACGCCGTTCACCGCCGTCCGCGACCGGCTGGCAGACGACCCGGCCTGGCGGGTTCACACGCTGGACAGCGGCCACGACGTCTGGAGGGACGCGCCGCAGGAGTTCCTGGAGATCCTGCTGCTGGGCGAATGATCACGACGCGATGAGTGGGCGGGCGGTGGCGAGGGCGCGTCGCCGGCCGCCGGCACTGAACGCCTGCCAGCGGGGATCGTCCAGCACGCCGCCCGGAATCGGGCGAGTCGATCAAGCAAGTTCGGCGGCCGAAAGCAGCCTTCCAGAGATGATCACGAGACGTTCGTCGGAGCCGATGCTCACACCCGGAGGCAGGCGGTCACGGTAGGCGCCGGTGGCGGGGACGTGGCGTGCCTTGTGGGGGCCAGGTGAGAGCGGGTTCGTCTGACTCCGCCGGGGTGGGGTGGACGGCGGCTCGCTTCCTGGCGGCGTGGTGTCGGCTCGCCTTCTGACGTGCGGAGACTGGATGCGGGTCATCCGACCCGGGGGTGGGGTGAATCCTTTGGGTGGGTTCCTGCCTCTCTTAGGGGTGTCGGCCGGAGCGCCGACAGGGAACTCGACCGGGAGGTTGTCATGATCGTTGGTGCTGCCGTGATCGGTGTGGCCGTGCTCGTGTGCGCGTGCAGTGTCACCGTGCTGCGCAGGCGGGGGCGCTCGCGTGGCTGAGCGGACCTGGCCCGGGGAGCGGATGGTCGCCGCCGCGCAGGGCGGTGATGTGGAGTCGATCGCCGCGCTGGTGTCCGGCTCGCATCCGCACGTGCGCCGGTTCGCCCGGACCCTGTGCGCGTCACCCGAGGACGCCGAGGACGCCGCGCAGGAGGCGTTGATCACCCTGTACCGCAAGATCGGGACGCTGCGGGCGTCCGGGGCGCTGGCGTCGTGGATGTTCCGCATCGTCCGCAACGAGTGCCTGCGGCGGGCGCGACTGAGGCCGCCGCACTACGACGAGGTCCCGGACGTCAGCGTGGTCTCGGCCGAGGACGAGGTCCTGCGACGCCTGGAGGCCGGCCGGATCGCGGCGGCGATCGCCGATCTGCC
The DNA here is from genome assembly GCF_040653175.1 of Actinomadura sp. NPDC048032. NCBI lineage: Bacteria > Bacillati > Actinomycetota > Actinomycetes > Streptosporangiales > Thermomonosporaceae > Actinomadura > Actinomadura sp. NPDC048032. Next base: position 3,837 of record NZ_JBEZJP010000078.1, on the reverse strand, counting down.
GGCGGACCAGCGACGCGTCCTCATCATGCGCGACATCCAGGGATACAGCGGGCGCATGGTCGCCGACGCGCTCGGCCTCAGCCTTCCCGCGATGAAGTCGCGGCTGCATCGCGCCCGCGCGTCGGTCCATCAGACGCTGCGGGGCGCACCCCACTCGGTTTCAGGAGACGGCGATGACTGACAAGCGGAGTTTCGCGAGCACGTCGCTTCCCCGGCACCTTCTCCGCGGTGCGACGGGCTTCGGGGCGTTGATCGGGGCGTTCGCGCTGCTGCCGGTGCTGGGACCGGGCAGCCTCCTGCTCGCGCCGATCGGCCTCCTCGCGCTGCGCGGGTGTCCGGCCTGCTGGGCGATCGGGCTGGTGCAGACCGTCTCCATGGGCCGGTTGCAGCGCTCCTGCAAGGACGGCGTGTGCGAACTGACCGTCGCCCGACCTGCGTCGCATCAGCACAGCGAAAGCCGGCCCGGTGACTCAGGTGTGCCAGTGGCCCACTAGGGCTGCGTAGGTTCGGCTGCGGGTCTGGAGGGTCTCGTGGGTGCCCAGGAGGGGGACGGGGCCGTCCAGGAGGAGGACCTGCTGGGCCCGTTCGGCCGAGGTCATGCGGTGGGCTATGACGATCAGCGTGCCGCCGCGGGTCGCCAGGGCCTGTTCGGCACGGGCCTCGGTCGCGGGGTCCAGGTGGCTGGTGGCCTCGTCCAGGACGATCACTCTGGCCGGGGAGAGGTAGGCGCGGGCCAGGGTGATGAGCTGGCGTTCGCCCTGGGAGAGGTCACCGCCGCCGGGCGGGATGTCGGTCTCGTAGCCGCCCAGGCGTTCGACGAGGTCCGGGAGCCCGACGGCGGCCGCGGCCTCGTCCAGGTCACGGGTGCCGGCCTCCGGGTTCAGGTAGGTCAGGTTGTCGCGGAGGCTGCCCGCGAAGACGTAGCTCTCCTGGGGGATCAGCGTGATCGAGGAGCGCAGGTCCGCCGGGTCCAGGTGGGGGAGGGGGACCTTGCCCAGGGTGATCTTGCCCTTCTGGGGTTCCAGGAGGCCGGTGAGCAGGTTCGCGAGGGTGGACTTGCCGGTGCCGCTGGGGCCGACGACGGCCAGGTGCGTGCCCTCGGGGAGGTGGAGCGAGAGGTCCTCGATGACGGGGGCGGCGTGCGGGGAGTAGGCGAAGGTGACGTGGTCGGCCTCGATGCCGGACGACTCGGCCGTCGCCGTGCCGGGCGGCGGGGTCTCGGGGACGGCGCAGACCTCGGCGAGGCGGCCCAGGACCACGGCGAGGCTGAGCAGGAGGGTGCCGCCCGCGTCGACCAGGACGGTGATGCCCGGCTGGAGTCCGGTCACCAGGTAGCCCGCGCCGCCCGCGATCTGCCCGGCGGTGAGCCCGTGGTGGGCGGTGAGGTAAGGCGACAGCACCAGCAGGGCGAGCAGGGGGAGGTGCACCCCCAGGGCCAGGACGGGGAGGCGGACCCAGCGGGTGCGGGCGTAGGCGCGCAGGGCCTCCGCCTGCGTGTCCACGACCTCGCCCACCGTGGCGGCGGCGCGGTCCTCGGCGCCGCAGGCGGCGACGTCGCGGACGCCGTGCACGACGGTGGCGGCGGTCTCTCCGATGCGCTCCGCCTGGCGGATGACCGCTCGGTAGCGGCGGATCTGCAAGCCCACGAACGCCGCGTACACCCCCAGGGCGAGCGCCACCGACAGGCAGATGACGAGGGCCAGGAGGGGCGAGAGCAGCGCCAGGCCCACGAGGGCGGCGGCGCCGGCGGAGACCAGCTGGCGGACGTTGCGCAGCGCGGTCCCCACCAGGGCCCGGACGGCCTCGGCCTGCTCGGTGACCTGGGAGACGCCCGCGCCGGCCGCGTCAGGGGTCCGGTCGGCCATCCGGCGGAGGGCCGCCGCGACGACCTCCGTGACCAGGGAGTCGCGCAGCGGTTCGACGGTCGCGGCCAGCCACGGGTAGACCCGCCCGGTCGCGAACGCGCCGACGGCGTACAGGGCGGCGAGGACGGCGAGCCAGCCGAGGCCCGTCAGGGTGCGGCCCGCGAGGAATCCGTGGTCGACGGCGCGGGCCAGGAGCAGGCCGGACGCGAACATCGGCAGGGACTCCACGGCCGACCAGGCGGAGAGGCGGCGCATCGCGGGCCACTGGCCGCGCAGGTGGCGGTGCAGCAGGCGCGCTGCCGGCGGCGCCGTCACGAGGCCGCCCGGGTGGAGAACACGGCGCGGTAGGCCGGGTCCGCCCACAGGTCCGCGTGGGGGGCGAGCGCCCGCACGCGTCCGGCGTCCAGCCAGGCGACGAGGTCGGCGCGGGCGGCCGTGGCCGGGCGCCGCGCCACCACCAGGCTGGTCCGTCCGGCCAGGATCTGCCGGAGGGCCTGGGTCACCTTCAGCTCCGTGGCGGTGTCGAGGCTGCTGGTGGCGTCGTCGAGGAGGACGATCCGGGCGTCGGCGAGCGCGGCGCGGGCCAGGCCGAGCCGCTGCAGCTCGCCGCCGGACAGGGGGGCTCGGTCGAGCGGGGTGTCGTAGCCGTTCGGCAGGGCCCGGATGAAGGCGTCGGCGACGGCGTCGCGGGCGGCGCGGTGCACCTCGGCGCGCGTCGCGGCGGGGCGGGCGTAGGCGATCGTCTCGCGCACGGTCGCGCCGAGCAGCGCGGGGCGTTCGAAGGCGTAGGCGACGGCGCGGCGAAGCTCCGCGAGCGGGACCTCGGTGACGGGGACGCCGTCGAGTTCGACGACCCCCTCGTCGGGGTCGAGGAGCCGCCCGACGGTCGACATCAGCACGCTCTTGCCCGTGCCGGACGTGCCGACGACCGCGACGGTCGTCCCGGGCGGCACGTCGAGGTCGAGCCCGTCGAGGACGGCGCGGCCGCCGAGCCGGACGGTGACGCCGCGCAGCCGCAGCTCGCCGGGCCCGTCCGGCAGCCGCGACGGCCGCGCGGGGGGCCGCACCGCCGGGACGGCCGTGAGGATCTCGCCGATCCGCCCGGCGCCGACCTGGCAGTTGAGGAGCGCGACGACGGTGTCGAACACCGACGCCGACGCGGCGGCCATGGCGGCGTAGGACAGCGCGCCCACGAGCTGGCCCGTGGTGATCTCGCCGGCGGCCAGGCGGACGCCCGCGACGCCGACGACCAGGACCTGGGTGAGGGGGGCCAGCAGCGCGAGCCGCCGGCTGACCCTGCCCTGCACGGCCCAGGTCTCCCGGCCCGCCCGGCCGAGGCCGGGAAGCGGCGCGAGGATGCGCCGCACCTCGGCGGCGGCGGTGCCGCTCGCCCGGATCGTCCGGATGCCCTGCCGGGCGTCGAGCAGCCGCGTCGCGATCGCCGCCTGGCACGCCTGGTAGCGGGCGAACGGATCGGTGGCCCGGACGACGAACACGCGCAGCGCGACCAGCAGCGGCGGCATCCCGGCCGCGAACGCGGCGGCGAGCCACCAGTCGATCAACGCCAGCCCGGCCAGCGCGCCCACGGTGGTGGCCAGCGTGGCGGCGGCCGACAGCAGCAGGACGGGAAACGCCGCCGGGCCCGACGCGGACTCGGTGAGCCGCGACAGCACGTCCCCCGCGGGGAAGCGCCGCCGCCCCTCCGGGCCGAGGGCCAGCACGTGCCCGAGGAGCCGGTGCCGGAGCCAGGCGGTGATGTCGCTGCCGCAGTAGGAGCCGAGGACGTCCTCGCCCGTGGTGGCGACGGCCGCCGCGGCCAGGACGAGCGCGAGCCACGCGGCGGCGGCGCCGGCGTCCTGCTGGGCGCGGGCCGCGTCGACCGCGCGGGGAAGGCGAGGAGCGTCGTGGCCACACGTGAGGCCTCGGATCCCAGCCGTGACCTGTGGTGGGCCCACACGGGAGGGGGCGGCGG
>NZ_JBEZJP010000077.1:0-25030 GCF_040653175.1 Actinomadura sp. NPDC048032 | reverse complement strand
CTGCCCGGCACGCTCCGCCAGACCTCGGAGCTGGTGACCATCAACGGGATCGACTGGTTCGGGCAGCCCGCCGAGCGGGCGGTCATCGCGCCGCGTTCCGGCCGGGGGACGGGGCCTGGGCGGCCAGGGCCAGCAGTTCGTCGACCGTCCACTGGTCGTAGGCGTGCTCGCCGTACTTGGCCGCGACGAGCCTGCCGTCGGAGCCGATCAGGAAGTCGGCGGGCAGGCCGAAGCGGCCGCCGTCGGGCAGCAGCCTGGGAGCGCGCTCGCGTCGCCGCAGGACGTCCCAGGTGCCGCGGACGACGGCGCGGAGGACCGTCCCCCACACGCGCGGGGCGAGCAGCGCGCGCCGCGCCGACTCGACGCCGAACTCGGCGTACAGCCGCTTCGCCGGGTCGCCGACCACGGGGAACGGCAGGTCGCCGACGTACTCGCGCAGTTCCTCCGCGGTGGAGTGGAAGACCACGACCTCGCTGATCCCGGCGGCCTCGATCTCGCCGTGCCGCAGCACGATCGAGCGCAGGTGCAGGTTGCAGATCGGGCAGCCGGCGAACCGGCGGAACTCCAGGTGGACGAGGCGGCCGGGGCCGGGGACGGGAACCGGCGGCCCGAAGACCGGGGTCAGCTCCCGCGCGGGGACATGGGAACCGGGTGCCAGATGCATGGGCGGTCCTTTTAGGAGTATGGCGTACGCCTACGAGAGTAAGCGTATGTCATACGCTGTCAAGCGCCATGCCTCGACCACGCTCCCTCAGCACCGAGCGGCTCGCGGGAGCCGCGCTCGCCGTCATCGACCGGGACGGCCTCGCCGGGCTCTCCATGCGCGCCGTCGCCGAGGAGCTCGGAATGAGCACCATGGCGCTCTACCGGTACGTGCGCGACCGCGAGGAACTGGAAGGGCTGGTCGTCGACCTGGTCTACGCCGAGGTCGACGCCGCGCCGCCGCCCGCCGGGCCGTGGGAGGCGCGGATCGAGACGATGGCCCTGCAGCTGCGGGACGCGTTCGGCGCCCACGCCGCGATCATGCCGCTGACGCTCACCCGCAGGCACGAATCGGCGGGATCGCTCTGCTGGGGCGAGACGGTCGCCGGAATCCTCGCCGACGCGGGCTTCGACGGCCCGCGCGCGGCGATCGCGCTCCGCGCGCTGATCGCCTACATCGTCGGCGCGATCCAGCTGGAGCACCTGGGCGGGCTGGAGGGGGAGGGGACCGCCGTGCTCGCCGCGCTGCCCGCCGACGCGTTCCCCCACCTGTCGCGGACCGCGCGGCACGGCCGCCGGATCGGCCCCGACGAGGAGTTCCGCGGGGGCCTGGCGGCCGTGCTGCGCGGCCTGGGCGAAGGCCCGGCCTAACCGTTGCGGGCCCCGTCGCCCGCCAGGTACGAGCGCTGCGCGGCGATGGCCTCGGCCGCCTGCCGCACGATGGAGCCGATCAGGTCGGCGCAGTCCGGCAGGTCGTCGATCACGCCGACGACCTGCCCCGACGCCATCACGCCGAGGTCGGGCCGGCCGTCCACCATGGCGGCCTTCAGCAGCATGGGCGTGTTGGCGGCCATCAGGACCTGCGACCACGACAGGTCCTTGCCGTGCTTCATCGCCTTCCCGTCGGCGATCATCTCCCGCCACGACATGCCGGACAGCTTCTTGAACCGGGCGCCGTTGCGCAGCGCCCGGACGAGCCCGCCGACGCGGCCGGAGTCCTCCAGCGCGTCGACCAGGCCGCTGCGCAGCACGCGGTGCGGCATGCCGTCCACCTGGCGCGTCACCACGGTCTCGCCGGTCCGGAGGTAGACCTGCTTGACCGCGTCCGGAACCGAGCTGTCGGACGTCAGCAGGAACCGGGTGCCCATCGCGACGCCCGCGGCGCCGTAGGCGAGCGCGGCGGCGAGGCCGCGCCCGTCGAAGAAGCCGCCGGCCGCGATCACCGGGATGTCGACGGCGTCCACGACCTGGGGGAGCAGCAGCGTGGTGGCGACGGGGCCGGTGTGCCCGCCGCCCTCTCCGCCCTGCACCAGGACGGCGTCGGCCCCCCAGCCCGCGACCTTCTCCGCGTGCCGCCGCGCGCCGACCGACGGGATCACCACGAGCCCGGCGTCCTTGAGCTTGGCGATCAGCTCCCGCCTGGGCGCGAGCGCGAAGGAGGCGACCTTCACGCCCTCCTTGATGAGCAGGTCGATGCGGTCGCCCGCGTCCCCGGCGTCGGCCCGCAGGTTGACCCCGAACGGGGCGTCCGTGCGCTCCTTGACCTCGTGGATCGCGTCCGCGAGCTGGTCGAGCGTCATCGTCGCCGAGGCCAGCACGCCGAGGCCGCCCGCGTTCGCCACGGCCGTGACGAGCCGCGGCCCGGCCACCCATCCCATGCCCGTCTGGACGACCGGGTGCCGCACACCCGCCAGCCGGGTCAGCGGAGTGTCGAGCACCTGCCCGGCGCCCGCCCCGCTCACGCCTGCTCCTTGCGAGGAGGCGACCCCCTGGTTCGCTTCGCTCATGCCGGGACCTCTCGCTCGCGCAGTCCCTTGGGGTCGAGGACCTCGCGCATGATCCGCAGTTCCTCGGCGTCCGGCAGCCGCGTCTCGGGCACCTCGTCCGGGACGGCGAGCTCGAAGCCGGTGGCCGCGACCACGTCCTCGACGCCCACGCCGGGGTGGACCGAGCGCAGCCGCATCCGCTTCTCGGGGGTCTCGAAGTCGAGCACGGCCAGGTTGGTCACCACGGCGCGGATCTCGTGCGCGCCCCGGTCCCAGCCGACGCCGCTCACCATGTCAGCGTTCTCGGTGAACACGCGCGCCGAGTGCTTCGGCACCCAGTAGCTCGTCGTGTTCAGCAGCGTGTTCCCCGGCCCGCCGCGCACGCCGAGGAGCTGCCGCGAGGGCTGCTTCCAGTCGCCGATGCACGAGATGTTGGTGTTGCCGTGCGCGTCGATCTGGCTCGGCCCCATCACCACGTGCCGCCGCCCGTTCAGGACGAGCCACAGGTGGTCGCGGAAGGGCAGCCAGCCTTCGACCGTCCCGGCCTGCGCGCCGAGCGGGACGGGCTCGGCGCTCAGCGACGGCCCGCCGTCGGTGGTCAGGAGGTCGGGCGCGAACGTCGCGCGCGCCAGCCGGGACCCCAGCATCGGGACGAACCCGGCCACCGCGGCCGCGACGATCTCCCCGTCGCCCCGGAACAGGTCCGCGCACGCGGCCGCGCACACCTCGGCCCTCGTCGCCTCGCTCATCGCGCCTCCTCCCGCCAGACCCGGACCGCGTCCTGGTAGGCGGCCTCGTCGCCGGAAAGGAACCGCTCGCTGAAGGCCGCCCACCGGTCGGGATCGGCCGCCGACTGCGCGTACAGCTTCTGGAACGCCTCGTCCCGCCCGAAGTCGGGCAGGCAGTCGGTGAAGTGCGCGCCGTTCGGGGTCTCCACCACGCCCGCCACCTGCGACCGGCTGATCAGCAGCGACTGCACCGGCCCCTCCTTGGCGAAGTCGGCGGTGTCGACGAGCCGCTCGCACGACACGTACGTCCGGTCGGCCGCCTTGGCGAACAGGTCGTCCATGTACGGGTCGGGGCCGAGGTACTGGGCGTTGCCGCGCGCGTCGGCGCGGTTCATGTGCACCAGCGCCGCGTCCATCCGCAGGGCGGGGACGGCGACGAGCTCCTGCCCGTCCTCGTAGGGCGACCGGACCGTCCGCAGTTCCGGGTTGACCCTCATCACGTCGGAGCCGAGGCCGACCGGGGTGGGCAGGAACGGCAGCCGATGCGCCGCCGCGTACAGCCCGAACATGAACATGCCCTCGTCGTACTCGGTCAGCTCGATGGCCCCGGACTGGCGCGCCTGCCGGAAATGCGGCTCCAGCGGGATCGAGTCCATCGTCACGAACGCGGTGACGAGCCTGCGGACCTTGCCCGCCGCGCACAGCAGCCCCACGTCCGGCCCGCCGTAGGCGACGACGGTGAGGTCGGTGACGGGGGAGCGCAGGATCGCGCGCACCAGCGCCATCGGCTTGCGCCGCGAGCCCCAGCCGCCGATCCCGATCGTCATGCCGCTCTCCAGCGACCCCGCGATCTCCTCGACGGACATCACCTTGGAACTCATCGGCCCCCCTTGGCGACGAAGGCGTCGCGGTGCTCGTCGCCCGCGCCGACCAGGTTCAGCTCGAACGTGAACCCCTGCTCGTAGCGGTAGCTGCGCCTGACGTCGACCGGGTCGATGCCGTTGAGCGACTCCTTGGCGCGCCGGATCACGTACCGGTCCTTCGCGGCGATGCCGGCGGCGACCTCCATCGCCTTGGCGCGCAGCTCCCCGGCCGGGACGACCTCCAGCACCGAGCCGTGGTGGTGCAGCTCCTCGGCCGTGACGTTGCGGCACGTGTAGACCATCGCCCGCATCAGGTGCTGCGGGACGAGCCGGGCGAGGTGGGTGGCGGCGCCGAGCGCGCCCCGGTCGACCTCGGGCAGCCCGAAGTAGGCGTCCCGCGAGGCGATCACGATGTCGGCGTTGCCCGCCAGGCCGACACCGCCGCCGAGGCAGAAGCCGTGCACCGCCGCCACGACCGGGACCTCGCAGTCGTAGACGGCCGCGAACGCCGCGAAGCAGCCGCGGTTGGCGCCGACCAGCGCGGCGTGGCCCTCGGTGCTCTGCATCTCCTTGATGTCGACGCCCGCGTTGAAGCCCCGGCCCTCGGCGCGGAGCACGACGGCGCCGACCCCGGGGTCGCGGCCCGCCGCGAGCACCGCGTCGGCCAGCTCGTACCAGCCCGCGACGGTCAGGGCGTTGACCGGCGGCGCGTCCACGACGATCTCGGCGACCCCGTCCAGGGTCGTGGTGGAGACTCCCATGCGCTACCTTTCCACCAAACATTTGTTAGAACAGACGGTAGCAGAGCCGTCCGGAGGAGGCGGAATGTCATCGGAGCCGGAGGGCGCGGGGTACTCGGGACCGGAGGCGGCATGTCACTGACGCTCGACCTGGAGGGCAGGACCGTCGTGGTGACGGGGGGCGTCCGCGGGGTGGGCGCCGGGATCAGCCGCGCCTTCCTGGAGGCCGGAGCCGACGTGGTCGCGGTCGCCCGCCGCGAGCCGGAGGCGGTGCCCGAGGCCGGAGGGCGGGCCGCGCGGTTCGTCTCGCTGGACGTGCGCGACCCCGACGCCGTGCAGGCCTTCGCGGACGGCCTCGACCGCGTGGACGTGCTCGTCAACAACGCGGGCGGGGCCCCGTACCTGCCGGTGGCCGACGGCTCCCTGCGCACCCACGTCAAGATCATGGAGCTGAACCTGACGGCCCCGCTGATCATGGCCCGCGCGCTGCGCCCGCGGATCATGGAGGCCGGGGGCGGCTCGGTGATCAACATCGGCAGCGTCAGCGGGGTGCGCCCCTCGCCGGGCACCGCCGCCTACGGCGCCGCCAAGGCGGGGCTGCACAACCTCACCCAGTCCCTGGCCGTCGAGTGGGCGCCGCACATCCGGGTCAACACGCTGGTCCTCGGGATGGTCCGCACCGAGCTGGCGCACCTGCACTACGGGGACGAGGACGGCGTCGCCGCGGTGGCGGCGACCGTCCCGCTGGGCCGCCTCGCCGACCCCTACGACATCGGCGCCGCCTGCGTGTTCCTGGCGTCCGACCTGGCGTCCTACGTGACCGGCTCGTCGATGCAGGTGCACGGCGGGGGAGAGCGCCCCGCCTTCCTGGACGCCGCCACCGTCAACAAGGAGGAAACGCGATGATCTGCAAGGACCGGGTGGTCGCCGTCACCGGCGCCGGACGCGGCCTCGGCCGCGCGCACGCGCTGGAGTTCGCCCGGCAGGGCGCCCTCGTCGTCGTCAACGACCTCGGCGTCGCGCGCGACGGCACCGGCGACGCCTCCGAGGGCCCCGCCCACGACGTCGTGCGGGAGATCGAGGCGCTCGGCGGGCGGGCGGTCGCCAGCACCGACGACATCGCCACCGACGAGGGCGCCGCCGCGCTGGTCGCCGCCGCGACCGGCGCGTTCGGGCGGCTGGACACCCTCGTCAACAACGCCGGGTTCCTGCGCGACCGGATGCTGGTCAACCTCGGCGAGGACGAGTGGGACGCCGTCATGCGCGTGCACCTCAAGGGCCACTTCCTGCCGCTCAAGCACGCCGGGCGGTACTGGCGGGCCGAGAGCAAGGCCGGCCGCGCCGTGGACGCGCGCGTCGTCAACACCTCCTCCGGCGCCGGGCTGCTCGGCAGCGTCGGCCAGGGCAACTACTCCGCCGCCAAGGCGGGCATCGTCGGGCTGACCCTCGTGGCCTCCGCCGAGCTCGCCCGCTACGGCGTGACGGTCAACGCGATCGCGCCCGCCGCCCGCACCCGGATGACCGAGGAGGTCTTCGCGCAGACGATGGCCGCCCCCGCCGAGGGCGAGTTCGACGCCATGGCGCCGGAGAACGTCTCGCCGCTCGTGGTCTGGCTCGGCTCCGCGCAGTCGCGGGACGTCACCGGGCGGGTGTTCGAGGCCGAGGGCGGCAGGATCTGCGTGATGGACGCCTTCCGCCACGGCCCCGCCGCGGACAAGGGCGCGAGGTGGGACCCGGCGGAGGTCGGCGACGTCGTCACGGACCTCCTGGCGAAGGCCCCCGCCCCCGAACCCGTCTACGGAGCCGGCTGACCGGCGGCCGCCGCCCGGCGCGGCGGGTCGTCGTCAGCGCGGCCGGTAGTCGTTCAGGTACCAGCGCACCTTCTCGGCGTACGGCCGGACCCGTGCCGGGACGCCGCCCGACTTCACGACCGTCGTGGCGGAGGTGCGGTAGGCGGCGGCCAGGTTCAGGGCCGGGTCGCCCGGCACGTTCTTGAGGTCCTTCCCCCAGTAGCACAGGAACCGGCCCATCGCGGGGATCGACAGCTCCGGGGTGATCTGGGCGGGCCTCGGCTCGGGGTTGTCGAGGCCGCCGGGCTGCCAGAACGCCAGCACGTGCGGCGTCCACCGGGCGATGCCGTACTCGTCGTGCGCCGGGTCGGACAGGTGCGGGTCGTAGCCGCTCTCCGCCTTCAGCATCGCCGCGATCAGCGCCGGGCTCAGCCCGCGCAGCTCGCACCACGTTCCGGCCTGGACGACCAGGTCGCGGTAGCGGGCGGGGACGTCGGACCCCGCCCGCAGCCACTGCCTGTTCCGCTCCTGCGGGGGAGTGCCGCCGTCGCCCCGGTGGGGGAGCCCCGCGAACGCGACGGCGGCCACGGCCACCGCGGCGGCCGCACCGGCCGCCGCCACCGCCGCCCGCCGGCCGCGCCGGTGCTCGCCCGGCGGGCGCCCTCTCGGCGCGAGCGCGCCGGTGCGCGTCTCCCCGGAGGCCCGCGCCAGCGCCTCCCCGAAGTCCGCCGCCGTCGCCCAGCGCCTGTCCCGGTCGGGATCGAGCGCGCGCATCACGGCCGCGCCGACCCCGGAGGGGACCGCGGCCAGGGTCTGCCCGAGCGGGCGCGGGGGCATGGCCGGCGGCTCCCCGGTCAGCAGGTGGTGGGTCAGCGCGCCCAGGCCGTAGACGTCCGCGCGGCGGTCCGGCGCGCCGTCCACCTGCGTCTGCTCGGGCGCCATGTAGCCGGGCGATCCGGCGGGCAGCGTCAGCCTCGACAGGTGCTCCCCGGTGCGCGCGATGCCGAGATCGGCGATCATGATGCGCTCGCCGCCGCCGGGCGCCGACCGCAGCAGCACGTTGGACGGCTTCAGGTCGCGGTGCACGATGCCGAGGTCGTGCAGCTCCTGCACGCCCCGGATGATCTCCTGTGCGGTGCGCAGCGCCTCGCCCGGCGGGAGCGGCCCGCCGGCGAGCCGCTCGGCCAGCGTGCCGCGGTCGGCGTAGGTCATCACGAAGTAGGGCCGGCCGTCCGGCAGCTCCCCGATGTCGAAGACCTGCACCAGCCGGTGCGAGTCGGCGCGGCGCAGCAGCCGCGCCTCCTGGACGAACCGGTCCCGCACGTCGGTGCGCAGCGTCCAGTGGCCGGCCAGGATCTTGATCGCGACGGGGGAGTCGAGGTCGGGGTCGTGCCCCAGCCAGACCGAGGCGAAGCCGCCGGATCCGAGGTGGCTGTCGATCCGGTAGCGCCCGGCGGCGATCGGGGTCTCCACGTCTCCCAATCATGAATGACGGGCCGGGCCCGGCGCAGTGGCTTTGGGTGAAGGATCAGGCGCGGATCGTGGCCGGGGCAGGAGGAATGCGGCTTACCGGCACGGCGTTGTAAGGGCCGGATAATGGATCGCACTGGCCGGGGTGTTCCGGCTACGGTGCGAAGGTTGTGGGGTGAGCGGGGCCCTGGGGGCCTGGAACCCTATCCTTGTCGATGGTTATGGGGACGAGTGTGGAATCGCCGCTCGCCGGCCTGCGCGCGCGCCTGCCGCAGTTGATGCTGCGCGACCAGCACCGGCTGCGCCGCAGGATCGACGGCGCCCAGAAGACGCGGGACGCCGCGCGCCGGGCGAAGGTCGCCGAGGAGATCGCCGCCGAGGTCGAGGCCGCCGAGCGGCGGGTCGAGCGGCGGCGTCTCGCCGTGCCCGAGATCACATATCCGGCGCAGCTGCCGGTGTCGCAGAAGAAGGGCGACATCCTCGCCGCGATCCGCGACCACCAGGTTGTGATCGTCGCGGGCGAGACCGGCTCCGGCAAGACGACTCAGATCCCCAAGATCTGCCTCGAACTGGGCAGGGGCGTGCTCGGCTCCATCGGCCACACCCAGCCGCGGCGGCTCGCCGCGCGGACGGTCGGCGACCGCATCGCGGAGGAGCTCGGCACCGAACTCGGCGAGACCGTCGGCTACAAGGTGCGCTTCACCGACCGGTCGAGCGACGACACGCTCGTGAAGCTGATGACCGACGGCATCCTGCTCGCCGAGATCCAGACCGACCGGCTGCTGCGCCAGTACGACACGCTCATCATCGACGAGGCGCACGAGCGCAGCCTGAACATCGACTTCCTCCTCGGCTACGTCAGGGAGATCCTGCCGCGCCGCCCCGACCTCAAGGTGATCATCACCTCCGCGACGATCGACCCGGAGCGGTTCTCCGCGCACTTCGGGGACGCGCCGATCGTGGAGGTGTCCGGGCGCACCTATCCGGTCGAGGTCAGGTACCGCCCCGTCACCGACCCGGACGACCCGTCCGCCGACCCCGACCGCGACCAGGTCCAGGCGATCGTCGACGCGGTCGACGAGCTCGGCCGCGAGGAGCCCGGCGACGTCCTGGTGTTCCTCAGCGGCGAGCGGGAGATCCGCGACACCGCCGACGCGCTCACCAAGCACTTCACCCGCCGGCGCGGGACGACCGAGGTCCTGCCGCTGTACGCGCGGCTGTCGTCGGCCGAGCAGCACCGGGTGTTCCAGCCGCACCGCGGGCGGCGGGTCGTGCTCGCCACCAACGTCGCGGAGACGTCGCTGACCGTCCCCGGCATCAAGTACGTCGTCGACCCCGGCACCGCGCGCATCTCCCGCTACAGCCACCGGCTGAAGGTGCAGCGGCTCCCGATCGAGCCGGTCTCGCAGGCCTCGGCGAACCAGCGCAAGGGCCGCTGCGGCCGCGTCTCCGAGGGCGTGTGCATCCGGCTGTACTCCGAGGAGGACTTCGAGTCCCGCCCGGAGTTCACCGAGCCGGAGATCCTGCGGACCAACCTCGCGTCGGTCATCCTGCAGATGACCGCGCTCGGCCTCGGCGACATCGCCGCGTTCCCGTTCGTAGAGCCGCCCGACCGCCGCAACGTCAAGGCCGGCGTCGAGCTCCTGCACGAGCTCGGCGCGATCGACCCCGCCGAGAAGGACCCGCGCAAGCGCCTCACCCCGCTCGGCCGCCGGCTGGCCCAGCTGCCCGTCGACCCCCGGCTCGGGCGCATGATCCTGGAGGCCGACCGCAACGGCTGCGTCCGCGAGGTGCTGATCATCGCGGCGGCGCTGTCCATCCAGGACCCGCGCGAGCGTCCCGCCGAGAACCAGCAGGCCGCCGACGAGCGGCACCGCCGGTTCGCCGACCCCGGCTCCGACTTCCTCGCCTACCTGAACCTGTGGAACTACCTGCGCGAGCGGCAGGCGGAACTGTCGGGCAGCGCGTTCCGCCGCATGTGCAAGAACGAGTTCCTGCACTACCTGCGCATCCGCGAGTGGCAGGACCTGCACGGCCAGCTCAAGCAGGTCGCCAGGTCCCTCGGCGTCACGCTCAACACCGCCGACGCGCCGCCCGACCGCATCCACACCTCGCTGCTCGCCGGCCTGCTGTCCCACATCGGGCTGATGGACGTCGACAAGAAGGACAAGCAGCGGCGCGGGCAGGAGTACCTCGGCGCCCGGGGCGCGAAGTTCGCGGTGTTCCCGGGGTCGTCGCTGTTCAAGAAGCCGCCGCGCTGGGTGATGTCGGCGGAGCTGGTCGAGACGTCCCGGCTGTGGGGGCGGATCAACGCCCGGATCGAGCCCGAGTGGGTCGAACCCCTCGCGCAGCACCTGGTGAAGCGCAACTACAGCGAGCCGCACTGGTCGAAGAAGCAGGCGGCCGTCATGGCGCGCGAGAAGGTCACCCTCTACGGGGTCCCGATCGTCGCCGACCGCCGCGTCAACTACGGCGCCATCGACCCGGCCCTGTCGCGCGAGCTGTTCATCCGGCACGCGCTCGTCGAGGGCGACTGGGAGACCCACCACCGGTTCTTCCACGACAACCGCGCCCTGCTGGACGAGGTGGAGGAGCTGGAGCACCGCGCCCGGCGCCGCGACATCCTCGTCGACGACGAGACCCTCTTCGACTTCTACGACGCGCGGATCCCCGAGGACGTCGTCTCCGGGCGGCACTTCGACGCCTGGTGGAAGAAGGCCCGGCGCGCCGACCCCGACATGCTCGGGTTCGAGAAGTCGATGCTCATCAACGAGTCGGCGGGCGGCGTCAGCGAGTCCGACTACCCGGACGTGTGGCAGCAGGGCGCGCTGCGGCTGCGGCTCACCTACCAGTTCGAGCCGGGCACCGACGCCGACGGCGTCACCGTGCACATCCCCGTCCAGGTCCTCAACCAGGTGCGGCCCGCCGGCTTCGACTGGCAGGTGCCGGGCCTGCGCGCCGAACTGGTCACCGAGCTGATCCGGTCGCTGCCGAAGCAGCTGCGCGTCAACTTCGTCCCGGCGCCCGACTACGCCCGCAAGATCCTCGACCGCGTCGCGCCGCGCACCGAGCCGCTGCTGGACGCCCTGGAGCGCGAGCTGACCGCGATGACGAGCGTGCCGGTCGCGCGGGAGGCGTGGGACCCGTCCCGGCTGCCCGCCCACCTGCGCATCACCTTCCGGGTCCTGGACGCGGCGGGCCGGACCCTCGGGGAGGGCACCGACCTGGACGAGCTGAAACGCCGCCTCGCCGGGAAGGTGCGCGGGACGCTGTCCAAGGCCGCGTCCACGATCGAGCGGTCCGGGCTCACCGCGTGGACGATCGGCGAGCTGCCCCGCACCTACGAGCGCAACCAGGCCGGGTACGACGTCAAGGCCTATCCGGCGCTCACCGACGAGGGCGACGCCGTCGCCGTCCGCATGTACGAGACGGAGGCCGAGCAGCGCCGCGCGATGTGGCTCGGCACGCGGCGGCTGATCCTGCTGAACGCGCCGTCGCCGGTGAAGCTCATCCAGAGCCGCCTGACCAACCAGGGCAAGCTGGCGCTCAGCCACAACCCGCACGGCTCCATCGCGGCGCTGTTCGACGACTGCGTCACCGCCGCCGCCGACCGGCTCATCGCCGAGGCGGGCGGGCCCGCGTGGGACGAGGACGGCTTCCGCGCCCTGTACGACCGGGTCCGCGCCGACCTGCACGACGCGACGGCCCAGATCGTCGCCCTGGTCGAACGGATCCTCGCCGAATCGCACGAGATCGACCGGCGGCTGCGTGGTACGGCGAGCCTCACGCTCGTGCCCGCGCTCACCGACGTCCGCGGCCATCTCGGCACGCTGGTGCGGCCGGGGTTCGTCACCGCGACCGGCTGGGCCCGGCTGCCGGACCTGCCGCGCTACTTGCGCGCCCTGCAGGTGAGGCTCGACAAGCTTCCCGAGAACCCGGGACGCGACCGCATGCTCGCGCACCAGGTCGAGGTGCTGGCGCAGGAGTACGACCAGGCGTTGCGCCGGCTTCCCCCGTCCCGGCGCGAGGAGGAGCCGGCCCGGCAGATCCGCTGGATGCTGGAGGAGCTGCGGGTCAGCCTCTTCGCCCAGCAGCTCGGCACGCGCTTCCCCGTCTCCGACAAGCGCATCCGCAAGGCGATGGCCCAGCTCTAGACGGGCGTGCGCGCGAACAGCTCCAGATGCCCGCACCGGCGGCACCGTGATCATGTCGGGTGATACTGGGACATGGCCTTGCGGGAGTACTATCCACCGATCGAGCCCTACGACTCCGGGCTGCTGGACGTCGGCGACGGCGACCGCGTCTACTGGGAGACCTGCGGCAATCCCGACGGACTGCCCGCGGTCTTCCTGCACGGCGGGCCCGGAGGGGGGCTGCTGCCCGACCACCGGCGGTTCTTCGACCCGGCCCGGTACCGCGTCGTCCTGTTCGACCAGCGCAACTGCGGCCGGAGCCTGCCCGGCGCGGGCGACCCCGCGGTGCCGCTCGACCGCAACACCACGCCGCACCTGGTGGCCGACATGGAGCGGCTGCGCGAGCACCTGTCGATCGAACGCTGGCTCGTGTTCGGCGGCAGCTGGGGGAGCACCCTCGCGCTCGCGTACGCGCAGACGCACCCCGACCGGGTCGCCGCCATGGTGCTGCGCGGCATCTACCTCGTCCGTCCGTGGGACGAGCCGTGGGGGCTGACCCCCACCGGCGCGGCGCGGCTGTTCCCCGCCGAGTGGGCCGCGTTCCGGGACGCGATCCCGCCCGCCGAGCAGGACGACCTGCTGGCCGCCTACGGCCGCCGCGTCGGCCACCCGGACCCGGCCGTCCGGCTCCCCGCCGCCCGCGCCTGGGCCGCGTGGGAGATGGCGGCCAACACGCTCCTGCCCGTCCCGCCGCCGGAGCTGGACGACGCGGTGACGGTGGCCTTCGCCCGCATCATGCACCACTACATCGCGAACGGAGGCTTCCTCCCGCCCGAGGGGCTGCTCGGGGGCGTGGACCGAGTCCGGCGCATCCCCGCGGTGATCGTGAACGGGCGCTACGACGTGAAGACGCCGCTGGAGCAGGCGTGGGACCTGCACCGCGCGTGGCCGGAGGCGAGATTCCACGTCGTCGAGGACGCCGGGCACGGCGGCGGCGAGCCCGGCACGCGGGACCGCCTCATCGAGGCCACCGACGAGTTGGCCGCTCACTTTCCGGCGAAGTGGGCGCCCCCACATGTACCACCCAAGTCACTGCAGTGACGGGCGGGGGTGCGTAAGGTTCATTCCATGCCTAACAGCGATGAGCGCGACAATAGCGGCCCCGAGGAGACGGCCGCGGCTCCCCAGGGCGCGGTCTCCGAGGGCACGGCGCACAAGGGCACGGCGTACCAGGGCACGGGGGCCGGAACGCCCGCCGAGACCGCGGTCGCGCGCATGGGCGACCCGGTCACGGTCTGGCCGTGCGCCAACTGCGGTCGCCCCGTCCCGCAGCCGGTCGGCGCCGCCCGCACCGTCCGCTACTGCCAGGACAACGACGGCGCCTGCGCCCACGAGGCGCGCGAGCGCCGCGACCGCGGCCGGGACGCGCCGGGCCTCACCGGGCAGGTCGCGTCGGCGTGGGAGATCGTCGAGCGGATGGAGCGGGCCGCCGACGCGCTCGCCGACTCGCTGACCTCCGAGCTGAGCGTCGCCGGCGTGGAGCGCCGCGTCGCCGAGGTGCGGGCCGAGGCCGCCCGCGAGCTCGCCATCGCGCAGAGCGAGCGCGACGCCTCCCAGCGCAAGGCCGAGGAGGCGTGGCACGAGGCCGTCTCGTCCCGCAAGCGCGCCGACACGGCCGAGGGGGAGGCGAGCCGCGCCCGCGAGGAGGCCAGGCTCGCCACCGCCAAGCGCGACGCCGCGCAGCAGGCGTGGGAGGAGGCCCACCAGATCGCGCAGCAGTCCATGACGGCCAAGCTCGCCGCCGAGAGCGAGCGCGACCGGGTCGCGGCCCGAGAGACCGAGCTGCTCGCCGCGCTGGAGGCCGCCCGGGCCGAGCTCGTCGGCCTGCACGCCAAGCTCGCCGAGGCGGAGAGCGCCGCCGAGACGCAGCGCGTGGAGGCCGCGGTGGCCAAGCAGGGCGCCGAGGACCTGCGCAACGCCATGCGCGACACCGAGGCCCAGCGGCAGCGCGCCATGCAGGCCGCCAGCAAGGCCGAGGCCGAGCGCACCACCGCGATGCGCGCCCAGTCGGAGGCCGAGGCGGAGGTCGTCCGCGCCAACGCCCGCGCCGACGAGGCCGCCAAGGAGCGCGACACCGCGCTGTCCCAGGCCGCGGCCGCGACGGCCGAGCGGGACGAGCTGAACGCCAAGGTGAACGACCAGGCGGTGCAGCTGCGGCAGCTGTCGCAGTCGGTCGCCGAGCAGCAGGCCGCCCTCACCGCACTCGCCGAGGAGCGCGACGCCGCCCGCGCCGAGGCCGACCGCGCCCGCCGCCAGATCGACCAGCTCACCCACAACACGCTGTCGTCGAACTTCCCGCCCGGGGGGCGGATGTCAGGCGGCGGCCACCCGGCGCCCCCGCCCGGCGTGCCGCCCACCGGAGCCCCCGCCCCGGGCCCGGGGCCCGGCATGCCGCCGGGCCCGCCGCCGATCGGCGGCCCCTTCCCGGGAGGCGCCCCGGCCCGCCCCGGCGCGCCCGCGCCCCTCGGGGCCCCCGTCCCGAACCAGCCTCCCGTCCCGAACGGGACGCCCGCCTCGACCACCGGCGGCCACCTCGCCCCGGGCGGCAACCCCCCGAACCAGGTCCGCCCCCTCAACGGCGCGGACCGGGAAGACCCCCTGTTCACCGGCCCCTGACCGTCGACGCCCGGGCCGGCCGCGCCGTCCCGGGCTCAGCCGAGGCCGGCCACCAGAAGCAGAGCGAGCGCCAGCGCCGCCACCGAGGCGGACATCAGGACCTGGTCGCGCTCCTTCGCCGCGGTGCGCCGCGGCGCGGGGACCCTCCGGCGGCTCCGCCCCATGTCCACCGCGGCGCGGCGGGCGTGCTCCCAGTAAGCCCCCGTGTACACGGCCAGCGCCGCCAGCCCCACGATGAGTAACCCGTCTCCGCGCATCGATCGGCCTCCCGTTTTCCGCGGAAGCTCAGATTGAACAGCGGATCCGGCGCGCGTGACAGTGTCGGACGACACAATTCGCCGAAACAGGCGGACTCGGGCGGCTGCGCCGTCGGAACGTCAGCCGGACGGTCAGCGCCCGAACGTCTCGGGATCGACCTCGATCCAGATCTGCTCGGCGCGGCCCAGCAGCCGCCCGTCGGCCCCGTACAGGGCCGTCGCCGCGTGCATCTTGCGGCCCTCGCGGCTGCGCGCGAACCCCATCACCACGCACCGCTCGCCGGCGTCCGGCACGTCCATGACCTGCGCCGTCATCGTGCCCAGGACCGCCGGGCGGCCCGCGACGTCGAACGACCAGCCGCCGGGGCAGTCCAGCACGGCCCACACCAGCTCCCGCTCGGGCACCCGCTCGGGGATCCACGGCGCCGCGACGGTGCCCTCGGCGACGGGGCCCGGTTCGAGCCGCAGCCCGTCGCCGGGCTCGCGCTCCGGCCCGCAGACGAAGCAGCCGGGGAACGGGTGGTTCTCCGCCGCCCGGTACTTCTCCGCCGCCTTGAGCGCCTCCTCGAACGGGACGGCCGCAATGGGCGGCACCACGATCGCGCCGGCCAGCGCCTCGGCGACGAGCCGCTCGCCGTCCCAGAGCCGCGCGCTGTGCCCGCGCTCGTCCTCCACCGTGACGGCGAGCTCGGTCTCCAGCGGCGGCGGCCGCCGCAGCGTCACGGTCACCGTGTCGATCGGCACCCGCCCCGCCAGGCGCCCCGCCACGTACCCGCCGTTCCCGGACCCCTCCGGCCCGTGGAACCGCCTCTCGATGATCATTTCTATGTCCCCCGTGCTCACGTACACCAAACCAAAACGGGACCGATCATATTGAGCCCCACCGACATCCCACCCCCCGGGGGTAGCCGGGCGCCGCGCGCGCTACACGGCCCGGGAAGGCTGCGGCCTGCCCGGACGGGTGGTGAAGAAGACCGAGAGGGAGCCCCGCAGCCGGGCGCGGACGGTGTCCTCGTCGACGGGGCCGTCCGCGGGGACGGGGGTCCGGTCGAGGGCGCGGGCGATGAGCAGGTCGACGTTCCGATCGGCGACGAGGACCGAGCACGTGTCGCACCCGTACCAGGGATAGAGCATGTTGAGGACGGCCACGGCGGTGTCGTCGTCCGACAGGTGCGTGGTGTCGAGCTCGACCTCGAACATGTCGGTGTCGTCGGGATCGAGCGTCGGGTAGTAGAGCCACTGCGGCGCGGCGACGCCGCAGAAATCGCATACCCGGTCGAGCGGGGCGGGTTCTCCGACCGCGAGCTCCAGCTCGTGGTCCCACGGCTCCACCCGCCGGTTGTGGCGGTAGCCGACGCCGTCGAGCGTGCCCTCGCGGTTGTGCGTCACGTCGTGCACCTCGCCGCCGCAGCGGGCGCACATGAAGCCGAGGTCCTCCATGTCCCTCCCCGATCCCTGGGGCACCGGCTCTCACAGTATCCGGCCGGACGCCTCGCTCGTACCAGGCCGCGGCGTTCGGGTACGGTGATGACCCTTCACCGACGCATCCGCCCCGGCGACCCCGGTCTCCCGCGTCCGCACGCCGCACATCTCCCGCGTGCCCACATACCGTGCTCTCGAACGGGAGGTCCCGTGCCCGACGTCGTGCTGAACGCCGACAAGATCGATCTGGTGCGCGAGCGGCGGACGCTGCTCGACCGCGTCACGCTGACGGTGCTGCGCGGCGAGCACTGGGCGCTGATCGGCCCGAACGGGGCCGGCAAGAGCACGCTGCTCGGCGTCCTCGGCGCCTACGCCCACCCGACGCGCGGCACGGCGGAGATCCTCGGGCGCCGGCTCGGCCGCGTGGACGTCCAGGAGCTGCGCAGGCTGATCGGGCAGGTCAACCCGCGCCACCCCCTGGAGTCGGCGCGGACGGTCCGCGAGATCGTCCTGACCGGCGCGACGGGCACCATCGAGCTCGTCCCGCGCTGGACGCCCGCCGAGGGGGAGCTGCGCCGCGCGGACGAGCTGATCGCGCTGATGGGCCTCACGCACCGCACGGACGCGCGCTGGCCGAACCTCTCGCAGGGGGAGCGGGGACGCGCGCTGATCGCGCGGGCGCTGATGCCCGACCCGCCGCTGCTCCTGCTCGACGAGCCCGCCACGGGCCTGGACGTCGCCGCCCGGGAGCGGCTGCTCGCCGCCCTCGACCAGCTGCGCGCCGAGCGCCCCGACCTGACCACCGTGCTCGTCACGCATCATCTGGAGGAGCTGCCGGTCAGCACCAGCCACGCGCTCCTGCTGCGCGAGGGCCGGGTGCTCGCCTCCGGACCCTCCGGCGAGGTCCTCACGACCGAGCTGGTCAGCGCGTGCTTCGACCATCCGATCACCATCAGCCGGCACGACGGGCGCTGGGCCGCGACCGCCGGACGGGTCTGACCGGCCGTCGCGCACTCCCGGGGCCGGCTAGCCGCCGGCGACGCGGTGCTTGGCGAGATGGGCCAGGACCGCCTGGTTCGCCTCCCACCCGTCCGGGAACTTGACCGGCACGCCGAGGTGCACCGGCTCGGCGGACGGATGCGCGTCCAGCAGCTCGGGGATGCCCGCGCGCGCCACCACGACGCACGCGTGGCGGTGCCGCGACGCCAGCACGCACAGCCGTCCCGACTCCAGGTGGAACGCGGTCGCGTCGCGGCGCCCCGACAGCGGGTGCAGCACGACCGTCACGTCGTACTCGCGGCCCTGGAGCCGGTTGGCGGTGTCGACGGTGATGCCCTCGCCGTGCGGGCCGAGCGCGGCGCGGATCGCGGTGACCTGGTCGCGGTGGGCCGCGCCGATCGCGACGCGCGCGGCGTCCACCGGTTCGGAGCCCAGCTCGGAGTGCGCGACGGGGCCGCGCTGCAGCAGCCGGACGGCGAGCGCGGCCGTCGCGCGCACGGCTTCGGAGTCGGTGCGCAGGGTGTGCCGGGCGGGCAGCTCGTAGAGGGCCCACCCGGTGGCCGCCGCCTCCTCCAGCGCGTGGTCGTAGGTGGTGCCCATGCCGCGCGCGGCGAACTCCAGCCTCCGGTCGCCCGGGCCCGTCCCGGCGCGGAACCCCGTGAACGGGTAGAACGCCTCCGACACCACCGGCGCCGCCGACGCGGGCAGCCGCCAGGACACCGGCAGCCGGTGGACGGGAAGCTCCGGGTTGTGCGCGAGCAGGACCGACACGGCGCTGCGCATCGGGTCCCAGGTCAGGCCCGCCCAGCGTTCGACCTCGACGGTGGAGAAGGGGTCGAGCTGGCCGGGGTCGCCGACGAACAGCGCCCGCTCGAACCGCCCGGCGATGCGCAGCAGCAGGTCCGAGCGCATCTGGTACGCCTCGTCGACGATCGCCCACGGCCACGACCCGTCCGAGAGCGTGGCCCACTTGGCGCCCGTCGCGATGACGACGGTGCGGTCGGCGAGGTCGTCGGCCTTCTGCGCCACCCGCACCGACGGGTGCGCGATGACCCGCTCGGACGGGACGTAGCCGGACGCCGACAGCCGCCCCAGCGTGATGCCGGGATGCTTGGCGGCGATCCGGTCGATGAGGTCGTCGACCTGCTCGTTGGTCTGCGCCACGATCATCAGCCGCTCGCCGGCCTCGGCCAGGTGCGCGGCCGCGCGGACCACCAGCGTCGACTTGCCCGCTCCCGGCGGGGAGTCGACCACCACGCCGCGGTGCCCGCCGCCGAGGTCGGCCAGGACGCCGTCGACGACCCGCGCCGCGGCCTCGCCGGGTTCGAGGGGCGGCTCCGGGGCCCGCGCCGCCACCGGCGCCAGATGGCGGCCCGCGTGTCCGGTCACGACCATTCCTCTTCGGCGTCCTCGTCGGTCGGCACGTACTCGACGGGCGGCCCGCCGTGCGTCCACGGCGTGTCCTCCCGGTCGGGGAACCTCGCCACGCCGAACGAGCCCTCCGTCAGCGAGGTGAAGCACACCCGGTCGCCGACCTCGGGGACGGCGCCCGCCTCGGGGGTGAGCTTGCGGCCCATCCCGCCGGTCAGCTCCAGCAGCACGCCGCCGTCGTCCAACTCCACGATCCTCCCCTTGAGCGCCGGTCTGGCGGCGCTGCACACGGTGGTGCCGACGTCGAGCCGCACCGGGTCGCGCGTGCCGACCCGCAGCAGCGGGCGCAGCTTCGGCCGCTTGCCCGTCTCGTCCAGCCGGGTGGGGTCGCACTCGGTGACCGTTCCGCCGAACGCCTGGCCGGCCAGCCGGTGCTCGGCCATCACCAGGGGATCGTCGAACGCCCGCTGCGCGTCGTAGGCGTCCTGCGCGCGTTCGAGGTCGTGCAGCCGCCGCGCCGCCCGGACGGGCGGGTCGCGGCGCGCCTGAGGATACGCCTCGCCGAACGTCTGGTGGTAATAGGTGAAGGCGTCCCGGTCGCGCTCCCAGCGGCGCGGGACGCTCGCTCCCTCCGGCAGGGCCCGCAGCAGCTCGACGGCCCGCCACATCAGGTCCCAGGTCGGGGTGAGCTGGCTCGCGACCGCGGCGCGCAGCCGCTCCTCGGCCGCCGGCGCTCCGTTCGACCGGTCGTAGCCGGCGATCGCGGGGGCGAGGACCTCGTTGTCGAACGTCGGGTCGGTCGTCGGGCCCGCGGGCGGGCAGACGACGGGGTCCTCGGCGCGGGCCGCCGCGGCGGGCCCGTCGAGGCCGTCCGGCGGGTCGATCCAGCCCATCAGCGCGGCGAGGTTGCCGTCCTCCAGCGAGCTCTGGCCCGTCGCCCAGTGCAGCCGCAGCAGCTCGGTCGCCGCCCCCAGCAGCGACGACCCCGGATGGTCGTGGCGGTCGGCGAACCACGTCAGCCACCGGCCGAGCACCGGCACCGCGGGGTCGACCGCGTACGGGCCCTCGGTGCTGCGGAACCGCGTCGACCGGCCCACCATCCGCAGGAACGCGACGCCGCCCCGGTTCGGGACGAGCAGCTGCGGCGCGTCCCCGTACCGGATCCGCTCCTCGCCGTCCTTGCCGGGCGGCAGCTCCTCGACCGGGCCCCGGCTCGTCTCGATGTGGTTCAGGACGAGCTTGGCGAGGCTCGCCGCGAAGGCGAACCGCAGGTCGCGGTTGCGGGGCTGCGGGACCACGAGCAGGGTCGCGTCGCCGGGGTCGCTGCCGAGCATCACGGCCAGGGGCGCCGCCGCCTCCCCGGCGAGCTTCAACGGGACGAGCACGAGCGGGGCGCCGGAGACATGCCAGTGCCGCACGGTCGCGAGCGGCTGCGCGATCCCGGCGGCCGCCGCCTGCAACCGCGCGAGCGAGGACAGCGCACTCATGGGCGGATCACGCGGCCCCGTGCAGCGCCTCGTCGCGCAGCCGGGCCGCGGCGCGCAGCTGCTCGGCCGTCTCGGCCAGGTCGTCGGAGGGATGCAGCGACCCGTCCGCCAGCGCGAGCGCGGCGCCGATCGTGTCGATGCCGCCGAGGTCGTCGCGGACGGACCGGCCGAGCGCGCCCGTCGAGCCGCACGCCCGCGCCTCGTCCCGGCAGAACAGCGCCATCTCGCAGCCCGCCATGCACTCGGGCGCGTACCGCGCCTCGACGGCCCGCACGGACTCGGCGAGCGCGTCCCCGGGCGCGAACGTCAGGTCGTCCGGCAGCTCGGCGAGGATGTCGTCGACGCGGGTGAGGCGCGCG
This sequence comes from Actinomadura sp. NPDC048032, assembly GCF_040653175.1. NCBI lineage: Bacteria > Bacillati > Actinomycetota > Actinomycetes > Streptosporangiales > Thermomonosporaceae > Actinomadura > Actinomadura sp. NPDC048032. The sequence continues at coordinate 4,267 of NZ_JBEZJP010000077.1, read as the reverse complement.
AGCTGCCGTTCCAGGACGGCGAGCTGGGGACGCACGTCCAGCGGCGTCGCGGTGGGCCGGTTCGAGAAGTTCTCCGGGCAGACGAGGAACACCTCGTGCGACACGCGCGCCGGGTCGTGCCCGAGCTCGGCCGCCAGGCGCCGCAGCGCCAGCACGTACACCGCCGACTGGCGGGCCGCCGCCGCGACCTGCTCCGGCTCGGCCTGCCCGTCCACGACCGCGAACGACTTGATCTCGATGACGTGCATCCGGCCTTCGAGCTGGAACGCGATCACGTCCGGCTCCAGGTAGGCGGGCCGCCCGGCGATCTCCAGCCGCAGCAGCGGATGGTCGAACAGCGTCCCCTCTCCGGTCTCCAGCGCGCGGGCGACCAGCCGCCGGGTGCGCGAGTGCCGCAGCTCCCGGCCCTCGTTGCCCGCGACCACCTCCAGGTCGTCGTAGGCGACCTCGGGGACGGCGAGGCCGAGCCGCTCGCGCAGCAGCGTCAGCAGCTCCGCGCAGCCGTCCGCCTTCACCTGCGCCTCGAACGCGTTCCCGCGCGTGATCGCGAACTGCGACTGGCCGAACGGCGCGGGGAAGCCCAGGGCCCGCGCGACCGCGTCCTTGTCGACGCCCGCCGCGTCCATCACCCCGCGGCGGGCGCAGCCCGGATTGGACGTGAGCGCGGCGATCGTGCGGGCGTCGTGGTTGCGCGGGGGCGCGTCGCCGCGCAGCCGGTCCAGGTCCGGCGCGGTGTCGGTCATCGGTCCGTCTCTCCGTTGATGGCGGGGCGCCGGCCGGGATCCCGCAGGGCCCGCAGCCGGGTTCCGAACAGCCGTTCGGCGTCGTCGAGCCGCTCCCGGGCGCGTGCCGCGGCCGACTCGCGCCGCCGCCGGTCCGAGGCGCGGTGCACGTCCAGCTCGGCCCGGGCGGCCTCGGCGAGCACGGCCGGATCGACTGTACCGACCGTACCGGTGGCCGCACCGGGAATGTTGGACGCGAAACGCCACAGCAGCCGCTGCACGTCCGGCGACGGCGACCCGCGCCCGGCGTGCTCGGCCAGGCGCAGCGCGCAGGTGAGGAAGTCGGTGCGCGGGCTGAGCGGCCCGACGACGCGCTGCTCCAGCGGCCACGTGCTCACGGTGAGCAGGCCGCGCGCGGGCGCGAGCAGGTCGGCGGTCAGCGCGGCGCACAGGTAGTAGGGGCGCGCGTACGGCGCGGTGCGGAAGGAGCGCTCCTCGTCGCGGCGCAGGCTCGTCAGGCTGCTCCCGGGGATCTCGCCGGGGAAGAACGCCGCGTACACCGACCCGATCAGCTTCGGCGCGGCGGGCGCCCCGAGCAGGGTGAGGGCCTGGTGGACCTGCTCCCGGACGGGCAGCAGGCCGCGCGGGCCGTCGTGCGCGTCGCGGCGGGCGCCGGACCCGGTGGTCTCGCCGAGGACGGCGTCGTCCCACGCCGCCTCGCCCCGGCGCAGTTCGGCGCGCAGCTCGCGGGCCCGCACCCGGTCGCCGGCGGCCATGGCCCGGCGCACGGCGGCGCGCAGCTCGGTGATGCGCGCCTCCAGCTCGTCGGGGGTCGGGACGCCGGGGGGCCGGGACATGCGGCAGACAGTACAGGTACTTCCCGACACTTCCAGTGTTTTCCAGTTTTGTGGGGTCCGGACGGGGTCAGCGCGGCCTGCGCCACACGAGGGAGTAGCGCCACAGCAGGTGCCTGCGGAACACGGCGCCGGGCAGCAGCCGCAGCGCCTCGTCCCGCACCTCGCCCCACGTCATGTCGGGGTCCATGACCGGGGCGTCGGGGTCGCCCGCGCGCCGGCGGTTGCGGAACCGGTGGAAGTAGTGCGCCGGGAGGCCGGCCGCCGCGTACGCCCGGTCGCGCGGCCCCTTGTTGCTCGCCAGACCGATGACCACCAGGGTGCCGCCCGGCCTGACGGCGCCGCGCATCGCCGTCAGGCCCTTGACGAAGTCCATGTGGTGGATGGCGGCGACGCTGCAGACGAAGTCGTAGAAGTCCTCCGGCAGGTCGTACTCGAGGAGGCCCGCCTCGACGAAGTCGACGTTGCCGACGCCCTCGCTCGACCGCGCCGCCTCGGCGACCATGTCCGGCGACCGGTCGAGCCCGGTGACGTGCACCGCGCGGGGCGCGAGGCGGCGCGCCAGCAGGCCGTCGCCGCAGCCGACGTCCAGCGCCTCGCCGCATCCGCGCGGCACGTTGCGCAGCACGACGCCGTGGTAGTGCGTGTTGTGGTTCCAGTAGTCGCCGGTCATCGTCACCGCCGGGTCAGGAGCGCGGGTCGCGGCGGAGGGGGTGCCCCTCCGGCACCTCCACAATAACGATCTTGACGCCGTCGGGGTCCTCGATCCACATCTCGACCAGTCCCCACGGCTCCTCGCGCGGCTCCCGCGTGACGCGGGCGCCGGCGGCCGCGAGCCGGTCGTGCTCGTCCCGGACGTCGCGGACCTGGAGCCAGAGCATCGGCGACGACCCGGTCCGGCCGCCGCCGTGCCCCGACACCTCCAGCAGGCCCGGACCGAGGAAGAACACCACGCCGGGGGAGTCGGCCGGACCGAACTCCCGGTACACGGCGAGTCCCAGCACGTCGCGGTAGAAGCGCTGGGTCAGCGCCGGATCGGCGGGGCGAAGCAGGATGCGGCTGCTCAGTACGTCCATGGCACCATCCTGACCCCGGCGCCGCCCGGCGCGCGTACCGGCGCGCCCGCCCGCGCGAGTCGGCCCGGTGCCGGCCCGGCTCAGTCCGCGAAGCTCGCGCGGTAGGTGGCGGCCATGTCCTCGTCGCCGTGCCCCTGCTCGATCGCGCGCCGGAAGCGCTCGCCCGCCGCGTCGTTGACGTCGACGCGGACGCCCGCCGCCGCAGCCGAGTCGTGGATGAGCCGGGTGTTCTTCTCGGCGTTGCGGACCGCGAAGCTCGGCTCGAAGTCGCCGTCGAGCATCGCCTTCATCTTGACCTGCAGGTAGGGGCTGTCGAGCGGGCCGCCGGTGAGGACCTCGCCGAGCAGGGACGGGTCGAGCCCGAGGCCCTTCGCCAGCGCCACCGACTCGGCGACGACCGACGTCAGCGAGATGGCGTAGCTCACGGCGGCCAGCTTGAGCCGGGTGCCCGCGCCGCCCGCGCCGTCGTCGTCCAGCCACACCGTCTTGCCGCCGACCGCGCCGAAGACCGGCTCCAGAACCTTGCGCACGTCCTGCGGCCCGGCCGCGAGGATGATGAGCTTGCCCTGCTCGGCGGGCTGCTTGGTGCCCTGAACGGGCGCGTCGACGAACGCCAGCCCGTGGCCGTCGGCGAACCGGGCCAGCCGGGGCACGTCCGCGACGCCGACCGTGCCCATCTGCGCCCAGACCTGCCCGGCGCTCAGCCCGGGGGCGGCCTCGTCCATCACCGCCAGGGCGGTCTCGGCGTCGTTCAGCATGGTGATGACGACGTCGGCGTCCCGCACGGCCTCGGCGGGGGAGGCCGCGACGGCGGCGCCGTCGGCGGCGAGCGGCTCCGCGCGGGCGGCCGTGCGGTTCCAGACGGCGACCCCGTGGCCGTTCCGCAGCAGGTTGCGGGCCATCGCGGCACCCATGATCCCGGCGCCGAGCACTGCGACCTGAGTCATCTGCCCCTCCTTATGGACTGTTCGATACATAATCGTGCGGGACGAGGCTCGCACATCGCGGTCCGATCCGCATCCGCAGGGTCCTTACCCGCCGGGAGGGCGGGATGCGCCGCCGCGCCGTCCGACCGTCGCGGCGGCCGGTCAGCCGTAGGCGGGGCTGTCGCCGGGCGCGTCGGCGTACACGGCGGTGTAGGGCACGGCGAAGGCGTCGAGGGTGCGGTCGAGATGCGCCGACCACCAGCTCACGAGCGTGGCGGGAGCGCGCTCGCCCGCGCCGTCCTCGCCGAGGTAGCGGTGCCGCAGCGGGACGACGTCGCAGAGCCGCTCCCACCATTCGCGGTGCACGGCCGACTGGATCTGGCCGGCGTCCAGCGGGAAGGCGGAGCGGTGCCCGCGCACGAACGCCTGGACGCGGTCGAGATCGAGGCCGCGATCGTCCTCGCAGGCGAACAGCCGCGCCGCCGAGCGCACGACCTCCCCCGCGACCGGGCCCGTGGTGAGGCCGTCCCAGCCGAGCACGGCGGTGACGTTGCCCGACCCGCCGTAGCGGAGGTGCTCGGCATGGAACGAGCCGTGCAGGTGCCCGACCGTGCTCACCTCGATGTCGGGCGGCTGGTGCCCGGCGAACTCGGTGAGCAGGGCGCGGCGTTCCCGCAGGCGGCGCGCGG
>NZ_JBEZJP010000076.1:0-25106 GCF_040653175.1 Actinomadura sp. NPDC048032 | reverse complement strand
AGCGGATCCCTCGCGTCGGCGAGCGTGCGGGCCTCGGCGATGAGCGCATCGAGGCCGTCCCTCCGCAGTTCAGAGCGCGTCCATCAGGTCCCGCACCAGGTCGGCGGGGTCCTCGATGCCCGCCGACACCCGAATGAGGTTGTCCGAGACGCCCAGCCGCCCCCGGACCTCGCGGGGGACGGAGGCGTGCGTCATCATGGCGGGGCACTCGATGAGCGAGCGCACGCCGCCGAGGCTGACCGCGCACGCGTACAGCCGCACCCGGTCCAGGAGCTTCTCCGGCTCGCCGAGGTACTCGAAGCTCAGGATCGACCCGGGCGCCGACATCTGCCGGGCCGCCACCTCGTGCTGCGGATGCTCGGGCAGCCCCGGATAGTGGACGGCGCCCACCCGCGCGCACCCGCGCAGCGCGGCGGCGATCTCCTCCGCGTTGGCGACCTGCCGGGCCGTGCGCAGCGAGAGCGTCTTGAGCCCGCGGTGCACCAGGAAGCAGTCGAAGCCGCCGGGCACGCTCCCCGTGGTGGTGCGGTGGGACGACAGCTCGCGGTGCAGGTCCTCGTCGTCGTAGACCAGGGCGCCGCCGATGACGTCGGAGTGGCCGGCGATCGACTTGGTGGTGCTGTACAGGGTGATGTCGGCGCCGAACCGCAGCGGCCGCTGCAGCGCCGGGCCGGCGAGGGTGTTGTCCACCACCACGCGGGCGCCGGCCCGCCGGGCCCGCTCGCACACCACCGCGAGGTCGGCGACCTTCAGGAGCGGGTTGGTCGGCGCCTCCACCCAGATCATGTCCACGTCGTCGCCGAGCGCCGCGTCGAGCGCGCGCGCGTCGGTGAGGTCGACGTGGTCCACGGCGATGCCGTGCCGGCCGAGCAGCGCGAACAGCGACCGGGTGCCGCCGTACACGTCGTCCGAGGCGATCAGCCTCCGGCCGGCGCGCAGCAGGGACAGCGCCGTGGTCCCCGCCGCCTGCCCGGAGGCGAAGGCGAGGGCGAAGCGCGCGTCCTCCAGGCCGGCGAGGCAGCGTTCGAGGGCCTCCCGCGTCGGGTTCTCGCCGCGCGAGTAGAAGTAGCGCAACGGGTCCTGGACCCGCCGCTCGAACGTGGCCGCGACATGGACGGGCGGCACCACGTCCCCGGTGACGCCGTCGGATTCCTGGCCGAGGTGGACCAGCCTTGTGTCGAAGCGCATGTCACAGGAAACGCGTGGTCGGGTGGTCGGCGGTCCAGGTGCCCGGCCGCACCGAGCGCAGGGCGCCGGCCACGACGTCGATCTCGTCGACGGTGTTGTAGACGGCGAACGACATCCGCACGGTCCCGAGCAGGCCCATCTCGTCCAGGAAGGTGCTGGCGCAGTGCACGCCGCTCCGCACGGCCACACCGTGGCGGTCCAGATGCCCGCCGACGTCGTAGGGGTGGATGCCGTCGACGACGAAGGACACGATCCCGCTCGGGGCCGCGGCCGGGTCGCCGACGACCCGCACGCCGTCGATCCGCCGCAGCGACTCGACCGCGTACCGCACCAGGGCCTCGTCATGCCGCCGCACGGCGTCCCAGCCGAGATCGCGGAGATACCGGAGCGCGGCGGCCAGGCCGACGGCTCCCGCGACGTTCGGGGTGCCCGCCTCGAACCGGGCGGGCACGGGGACGTAGCGGACGGGCTCGGTGTGGCTCACCCCCTTCACCGTCCCCCCGCCGACCTGGTACGGCGGCAGCTCCGCGAGCAGCTCCCGCCTGCCGTACAGCACCCCGGTGCCCATCGGGCCGTAGGCCTTGTGCCCCGAGAAGCAGTAGAAGTCGGCGTCGAGACCGCGCACGTCCACCGGCGCGTGCGGCACCGCCTGGGCTCCGTCCACGACGACCGGGACACCGCGCCGGTGCGCCTCGGCGATCATCGCGCGCACTGGGTTGACGGTGCCCAGCACGTTGGACACGTGGGCGACGGCGGCGATCCGGACGCGGGGCCCGAGGACGGCGGCGAAGGCCGCGGCGTCGACGGCGCCCCGCTCGTCCACGGGGGCCACGACCAGCTCCGCCCCCGCCCGCTCGCAGAGCCGCCGCCACGGCAGCAGGTTGGAGTTGTGCTCCATGCCGGTGACGACGACCTGGTCCCCCCGGCCGACGAGCCCGGCGCCGAAGCCGTCCGCGATCATGTTCACCGCGTCCGTGGTGCCCCGGGTGAACACGATCTCGTCGGCGTGCTCGGCGCCGAGCGCCTGCCGCACGGTCTCGCGCGCCTCCTCGTAGCGGTCGGTGGAGGCCATGCTCAGCCGGTAGTACCCGCGGCCCACGTTGCTGTTCGCCGTCGAGTAGTAGTCGACGATCGCGTCGAGGACCGCCCGCGGCTTCTGCGCCGTCGCGGCGTTGTCCAGGTAGACCAGCGGCCCGCCGCCGCCCTGCGCGGTCGCCAGGATCGGGAAGTCGTCCCTGATGGATCTGGGAAGGAGATCCTGGTCCGCGAACCGTACGGGAGGTCCCCCCGCTTGCGGCATCAGGTCAGTCATCCGGACTCCTCTCAAGCTGGAAAAGGCTCGTGAACGCGTCGAGGAATCGCACCGGGAACGCGAAGACCTTCTGCTCCGGGTACGGGCGGCGGGCCGGCGGCACGTGGCCGGGTTCGCCGGGTCCCGGCAGCCTGCCCGCGCCGTCCAGGAGGTGCGGGCCGTAGAAGAACCAGCAGATCTGACCGATCTGCTCGGTGAACAGGATCGGATGCACGTCCCGCGAGTACGTGTGCATGTGGCAGAAGGCCGCGAGGAACTCGCCCTTGGGGCCGAACCCGTTGCCGAGCATCACGTGCCCGAAGATGTCGTGCACGGCCCGGAACAGGTCGTTGTGGCAGAACTCCACCCCGTCGACCACGATGCCCGACGGCCCGGACAGCGGGTGGTCGCCGGCGGCCGGCGACGGCCCGTGGCCCGCGCTGGTCAGGTAGACGTGGAGCCGCCCGGTCCGGTGCACGCTCTCGCGCAGGTCTCGTGATCCCCTGTACGGCTGCCCCTCTCCGAGCCACGGGGCGATCTCGATGCCCGCCTCGACGATCGACCGGAACTGCCGGAGGTTCTGGCGCTTCAACTGGTCGTAGCGCCGGCGCAGCTCCGCGTCGCCGCCGCGCAGCGGCGCGCGGTCGTAGTACGCCGCCACGGCCCGGCAGTAGTCCTCGTCCAGCCGGACGGCGGTCCGGGCCAGCCGGGCGATCGAGGGGCCGCGCCCGCCCGCGGGGGCCCACTGGTCGGCATGGCGCTGTGCCAGCGAGGACAGGTCGACGCCGGCGGGGCGTTCCTCGGTCACCATCTCCCGTTCCGGAGGTCACGAGCGCGAGGTCACTCACTTAACTATCATATAGCAAGTGATCGGACGACTCCAACGACCGCATCCGGAAGCGCCCCGGAGAACAGGCAGTCGGTGCCCGTGCGGACCGGTGCTCCCGCAGGCCAGCCCGGGACATCATCACTTCAGTAATATATTGTAACTATGCCCGGCAGCGCCGAAGGCGCGGAGAACGGCGAGGAAGGCGGCCATGGAATTCTTGTCAGATTCTCCGAGCCCGCGGATCGCGATCCTGGGGTTCGGCTACATCGGCACGTGCCTCGGGACGGCGCTCGCCGAGCGCGGCATGACCGTCGTCGGCGTCGACAGCGACGCGCCGATGATCGCCGGGCTGCGGGCCGGCCGGTGCGCGATCCCCGAGCCCGGACTCGCCGAGGCGCTGGCCCCGCTGGTCGCGAGCGGGCGGCTGGCGTGCACGACCGACTACGACGTCCTGGCGGACGCCGACGTCGTGCTCATCACGGTCGGCACGCCCGTCGACGGGAACGGCGCCCTGGTGACCGCGCAACTGGAGGAGGCGTGCCGGCAGCTCGCGCCCCGCCTGCGCGCCGGCCAGCTGGTCATCCTGAAGAGCACCGTCGCCCCCGGGACCACGCGCACGCTGGTCGTTCCGCTGCTGGAGAGCGGCGGCCTGGCCGAGGGCCGGGACTTCGGACTCGCCTACTGCCCGGAGCGGCTGGCCGAGGGGGACGCGCTGGCCCAGCTGCGCGAACTGGCGGTCGTCGTCGGCGGGTGCGGCCCCGGCGTCACGGCGGCGGCGGCGCGGTTCTGGAAGGCGGCGCTGGGCGTGCCCGTCCGGATCGTGCCCACGGCCGACATCGCCGAGATCGTCAAACTGGCCGGCAACTGGTGGATCGACGCGAACGTCGCGATGGCCAACGAGCTCGCCCGGTTCTGCGCGCTGTTCGAGGTCGACGTGATGGAGGTGATCGCCGCTGCGAACTCGCTCCCGAAGGGGGACGGGCGGGTCAACATCCTGAGGCCCGGCACGGGCGTCGGCGGGCCGTGCCTGACCAAGGACCCCTGGATGACCTGGCGCACCGCCCGCGACCGGGGCGTCCGGCTGCGGACGGTGGAGACGGCGCGGCACGTCAACGACGCCATGCCCGAATACGCCTACGAGGTCATCAGGGACGGCCTGGCCAAATTGGGCAAGGACCTGGCGTCGGCGAGGATCGCCGTCCTCGGCGCCGCCTTCAAGAACGACACCGGCGACCTGCGCAACACCCCGGCGAGGGGGGTGGTCCGGGCCCTCCAGGCGGCCGGCGCGGAGGTCCGGGTCTTCGACCCCCTCGCCGACCGGGAGCGGATCCGGGCGGAGGTGGGCGGCTCCCCCGCCGACGACCTCGACCAGGCGGTCGAGGGCGCCGACTCCGTCGCCTTCCTCGCCGGGCACCGGGGGTTCCACGGCATCGACCTGGAGAGGCTGCGGCGGCTGGTCGCGATGCCGTGCCTGGTCTTCGACGGGCGCATGCACTATCCGGCGGAGACGATCCAGCGGCTCCGCGACCTCGGGTTCGGCTACCGCGGGATCGGGCGGTGAGCCGTGACGCGAGCGGCGCCCAAGTGCTATATGTTTATATAGTTTCTGCTCGACGAGAACCCTGATCTACGGGATGGCGCTGTGGCAGACCACGAGGCGGCGTTGCGCGGCGGGGCTTCGGCCGGGGAGGCGGTCCTCATCGAGGGAGCGTCCTTCCGGCTCGGATCGCCCGAGTGGGTGCTCGACTGGCTGGCCGAACAGGACCAGCCCTTCCCCACGCCCTGGTTCCGCGACGAGACCCCGCAGACGCTCGTGGAGGTCGCGCCGTTCCTGATCGACCGCCACCCGGTCACCTCCGGCCGGTACGCGGCCTTCGTGGAGGCCACCGGGTACCGGACGGTCGCCGAGCGCCGCGGCTGGAGCCTGGTCTACGGCGCCGACTACTGGCAGAGCACGCCCGGCGCGTCCTGGCGCCGTCCGGCGGGGCGGGACTCCGGGTACGTCCCGCCGGACGATCACCCCGCCGTCCACATCGCGGTCGAGGACGCCGAGGCCTTCGCCGCGTGGGCGGGCGCACGGCTGCCGACGGAGGCGGAGTGGGAACTGGCCGCGCGCGGCCCCGGGTACCGGCTGTGGCCGTGGGGCGACGAGTGGTCCCGCGAGTGGACCAACACCACCGAACTGCGGCTGGGCGACGCCGCCCGCAGCGCCGCCGAATGGCGCGCGTGGTGGAAGGAGCTCCAGAACGACCAGGGCCCGATCCCCCTGACCACCCCGGTCGGCAGTTTCAGCCCGCACGGCGACAGCCCCTACGGGGTGGCGGACATGGCGGGCAACGTCTACGAGTGGACGGCCTCGCCGAGCCGGCTCTACGGCCCGTCCCCCGACTGCGACGAGTCGCTGCTGAGCGTGATGGGCCGGTTCCGCGTCATCCGCGGCGGCTCGTGGATGAACCTGCGCTTCCAGGCCCGCACCAGCGAGCGCCTGCACGGCGACCCCACCGGATGGGCCTGCTTCGCCAGTGGTTTCCGATGCGTCCGCGACCTGTGAGGATGCCCCATGCCCCACCTCATCGTCCCCGGCAGCTGGCACAACGTGACCTCCGGCAAGGTGCGCTCGGAGCTGCCCGCGGCCAACCTGAGCGAGCTCCTGCGGACGTTCGTGCGCTCGCACCCGGAGGCCGGCTACCGGCTCTACTCCCCCGCCGGCGACCTGCTGCCCTACCACCTGTTCCTCGTCGACGGCGAGCAGGTGCCCCGCACGACGCCGCCGGACGACGTCGAGCTGGCGCCCGGCAGCCGCGTCGAGATCATTCCGCCGCTGGCGGGAGGCTAGGCCTCCCGCCCGGCCCGGACCGCCGCGGCCGCGGCGGTCACCAGCCCGACCTGATCGTGTCCGCGATGTGGGCGCGCTCCTCCTCCGACAGCCACCAGCCGACGGGAACGTAGACCACGCGGTCGTGCACGCCGTCCAGGCCCGGCAGCTCCTCCCGGGCCGCGGCGACGCAGCTGTGGGCGTCGTTGCGCCGGGAGATGACGCTCGTCATGATCCCGGCGTCGGCCATCTTCCGCATGAAGGACGTGCGGTCCGCCACCTTCAGCGGGTACGCCCAGAACGAGGGCTCCCGGTCGTCGGCCCGCTCGGTGTGCTCGACGCCCGCGATCCCCGACAGCTCCTTGTCGTAGAAGGCGGCGTTCCGGCGCGTCCGCGCGAGCAGCCCGTCGACGATCTCCAGATTGGACAGCCCGATCGCGGCGGAGATGTCGTTCATCGGGAAGCGGTAGCCCCACTCGGCGACGTCGTAGTCGCCGTGCACCCGGTCGGCCTGCCGCTCGATGCCGAGCCAGCGGCGCAGCCGGGCCCGCCGGTGCAGGTCGTCGTCGGGGAGCACGATCAGCCCCCCGCTCCCGGCAGTGAGGATCTTGATGGCGCCGAAGCTGTACACGCAGACGTTCCCGTGGTTGCCGAGCGGCGCCCCCCGGTAGGTCGCGCCCCACGCCTGCGCGCAGTCCTCGATCACCACGGGGCGGAACCCGTGGGCCTCCTCGGCCCGGTCGACGATCTCGCGCAGCCGGTTCAGGTCCACCGGGTAGCCCAGCCAGTGGACGACGACGATCGCGCGGGTGGCCGGTGAGATCTTCGCGGCGAGGTCGTCCAGGTCGATCGTCAGCGTGCCCGGATCGACGTCGACCCAGCGCACGCGCAGCCCGTGGGCCAGGATCGGCCAGTTCGTCGCCTCGAAGGTCAGCGGCGTGCTCAGCACCTCGCCCGGCCCGCCGGCACCGCCGGAGGGCTGGGCCGTCGCGGGGAACCGGTCGGGGTCGGCCACCATGCTGAGCGCGAGGTGGAGACCGGAGGTGCCGCAGTTGACCGCGAGGACGCGCGGGTTGCCGAGGCGCAGCGCCAGGGCCTTCTCGAACTCGGCCACCTTGGGTCCGTGCTCCAGGCGGCCGCTGTCGAGCACCTCGGAGATCCGGCCGAGCGCGTCCGGCGCCATCGCGACCTTGAACAGCGGAATCATCGCGGACTCCCTCTCTTCGGGACGGCGCCCGGCCGTATTTAGTACCTAATTTTAAAGTTAAGGTGCGGCCTTCGTCCCGGTCAACGCTCCCGTGCGAGATAGGCCTCGAGCACGTCGGCGGCGCGGGCGGCGCCGCCGGCCCGGGCCGCGTGCTCGCGCATGCGGAGCACCCGCTCCAGCGCGGCCCGGTCGCCCGCCAGGTCCTCCACCGCCTCGCGCAGCCGCGCGCCGGTGAACTCCGCCGCGGGGACCACCGTCCCGAGCCCGAGCTCGCCCACCCGCCGGGCCATCGGCTTGACGTCGAACGTGAACGGCACGACGACCATGGGCCGCCCCGCGGTCAGCGCGTCCATCACGGCTCCGATGCCCCCGTGGGTGACGAGCAGGCGCGCGTGTTCGAGCACGGCGGGAAGGGAGACCCAGCGGTGCGCCTCGACGTTCGGGGGCAGCGGGCCGAGATCGCCCGCCCCGACCCGGTCCCCCAGGGCCATCACCACGTGCCAGGGCGTGCCCGCGAACGCCTCCGCGCACTGCCGGTAGAAGTCGGGATGGTCGTTGAAGGTCGTCCCCAGCGAGATCAGCACCACCGGCGAGCCGTCCTCCGGGGGCCGCCACGTGCCGGGCCGGTCCTCTCGCGCCGCCGAGCGCCCGACGAACGCGAACCGCTCGTCGAAGGCGTCCTGCGCGATCTGGAACTCGCGCGGGATGAGGACCAGGTTGAGGTCCTCGACGCGTTCGGCGAACTCCCCCGCCCGGTCCCGCAGGCCGAACCCGGCGAGGAGATCGGCCAGCCGCGCGTCGACGACGTCCCGCGTGCGCTCGTCGACGCCGCCGGTCTCCTCGATCATCTCCCGCGAGTAGGAGTAGACGTGGTTGGAGGCGAAGCCCGGGTTGATCCGGCACGCGGGGCGCTTCCAGACGGCCGCCAGCGCCTGGCCGGCGATGATCGGCACCTCCCCGTACAGCACCAGGTCCGGCGCGTCCTCGCCGTAGTGCGCGTGCGCCGCCCGCAGGATCGCCTCGTTCTCCGCGAGGTACAGCAGGTGCGGCCGGGCGGGGTCGTCGTCCGCGAACGCCTCGGCCGCGCCGGAGGCCCCCGACGCGTAGGGGATCGCCGTCGCGCCGGCCCGCTCGACCATCCCGGCGTACTCCGGCGACGTCACGTAACCGACGTCGTGGCCGCGCCGGACCAGCTCCGACACCACGGGAAGGGTGGGAAGCACGCTGCCGTGGTTGGCGACGTTGACAAGGGCGATTCGGTGGGCCGCTGCGCTCCGCATGGCGGTAGCATCAAGCGTTAACTATATGAAAGTCAAGCATGACGGACGGGTTCGGCCGCTTCCCCCACGCGGACTCCGACGAAGAGGCCGGGGCTGTTCGGGCGGCCGTCGGCCAGCGAGAAGCCGGGCACGAACTCGACGGAGCAGCCGGCCCGCTCGAAGGCGGCCTCGTACCGCTCCTTGGGGAGCAGGTATTTCACGACCACCTCGGTGAACTCCCGGAACCCGGACGAGTCCACGATCATGAACCGGATCTCCACCCGGCTCTTGTCCCCGTGCCTCGCCGAGTGCGTCATCCGCGAGACCACCCGCCCGTCCTCCCGGAACAGATGCCCGGCGGCGTGCCCGTCGAGGAAGTTGTCAGGGAAGTACCACGGCTCGACGATGAGGACCCCGCCCGGAGCGAGGTGCGCCGACATCCTGGCGACCGAGCCGGCCATCTGCTCGGGCGAGTCGGCTTCGGCGAGGCCGCTGCCCATGCAGGTCACGACGTCGAAGGTCCGGTGGAGCTCGAAGTCCCGCATGTCGCCGGGATGCACCGCGACGCCGGGCAGCCGCCCCCGCGCGACCTCCCGCATGGCGGGCGAGTGGTCGAGTCCTTCCACGTGGTCGAAGTGCTTGGCGAGGTTCTCCAGATGGGCTCCGGTGCCGCACGCGACGTCGAGCAGGGACCGCGCTCCCGGCAGCCTGGACCGGACCAGGCGGTTCAGCCCCTCGGCCTCCGCCTCGAAGTCCTTCCCGCGGCTGAGGAACACGGGATCGTAGAGTTCGGCGTGCGCCGCTCCGTAGCCCATCGGTGCGTCTCCTGGCGTCAACCTTGATCCACCCCCGTTGCACGCGACCCAAGTTACTTTATATTCATAGAGTAACTCTCTGGCGAGGACGGACCACGGCGGGCTGCCGTCGGAAGGGAGCAGAGGCCGATGGACGCGCAGCAGTCCGCGCTCTTCCTGTTCGAGGAGGCGATGGGGTTCACCTACTCGGCCGCGCTGCGCGCGGCGGCCGAACTCGGCGTGGCCGACCACCTGGCCGAAGGCCCGCGCACGACGGCCGAGCTCGCCGCCGCCACCGGGACGGGGCAGGGCGCGCTGTACCGGATCCTGCGCCTGCTCGCGGCGCGGGACGTGGTCCACGAGGACGAGCCGGGGCGGTTCCGGCTGACCGCGAGGGGCGACGCGCTGCGCGCCGGCGCGCCGATGTCCGCCCGCGCGGGGATCCTGATGTTCACCGACCGGATGTTCTGGTCCGTCGCCCACGAGGCCGCGACCGTCGCCCGGGACGAGGCGACGACGTTCGAGCAGCTCTTCGGCACGACGATCGGCGGCTACTTCGCGGAGAACCCCGACACCGAGGCGCTCTTCTACGACGGCATGGCGACGGTCTCCGAGGCCGAGAACGCCCTCGTCGCCGGGAGCTACGCGTTCCCCTCGACGGGCACGGTCGTCGACGTCGGCGGCGGGAAGGGCGGGTTCCTCCGCGCCGTGCTGCGCGAGAACCCGGGGCTGCACGGCGTCCTGCTCGACCGGGAGGAGCACGTGCTCGGCCACCACCTGCTGGGCGGCGACGACATCGCCGGCCGCTGGCAGATCACCGACGGGGACTTCTTCGCCTCCGTCCCCACCGGCGACGTCTACCTGATCAAGCGGATCCTGCACAACTGGGACGACGAGAAGTGCGTGGCGATCCTGCGCAACTGCCGCCGGGCGATGAAGCCCGACGGGCGGGTCCTCGCCGTCGACGCGATCGTCCCGGCCGGCAACGAGGCCCACCAGAGCAAGCCGATGGACTTCATGATGCTCGCGGCGCGCACCGGGCGGGAGCGCACCGAGGCGGAACTGCACCCGCTGTTCGAGGCCGCCGGCCTGCGCCTCGCCCGCGTCGTGCCCACCGCCTCGGTCATGTCGATCGCCGAGGGCGTGCCGCGCTGACCGCCCCCCTCGTCAGTCGGGCGGGTCCAGCCAGATGCAGGCCGCGTCGAGCCAGCGGTCCACCTGCGGCAGCGGCAGGCCGTTGCGCACGCGCGCGCTGGTCATGTGGGGGATGGTCGGCTCGCACGCCAGGACGGGCACGATCGCGACGTCCTCGATGACCTGCCGGTCGATCCGGTGCCACAGCTCCTCCGCCCGCGCCGGGTCCTGTTCCGACAGGGCCTCCTCGATGAGGCGGTCGACCTCGGGGTTGCGGTAGCCGCCGTAGTTGCTGGTGCCGGCGGCGAAGTTGGACTGGAACATCGGCTGGACGTAGGCACGGCCGTTGTTGCCGAACCAGTCGGGCGTCCACGCGGCCGCCGTGATGTCCCACTCGCCGGCCTCGGCCATGGCCGGGTTCTGCAGGAACCGGTAGTACTCGTCGGGCTGGCTGATCAACCGCAGTTCGACCGTGAACCCGGCCTTCTCCAGGTCGGCGGCGTAGTACCGGGCGATGTCGGCGTGGGGGGCGTCGGCGCGGTAGAGGGCCCTGAGGGTGAGGCCGTCGGGGTACCCGGCCTCGGCGAGCAGCGCCCGCGCCTTCGCCGGATCGCCGTGGTCGCCCGGCGTGGGATAGCGGTCGTACTCGCGGTGCCCGAAGTTGCCCGGAGGGATCGCCGTGTGCGCCGTCTGGGTCACCGTCCCGAGGTCCATGTCGTCGAGCAGCCTGACCATGGAGGCCTTGTCGACGGCGTACGCGACGGCTCTGCGCACCCTGACGTCGCGCAGCGCCCCGCCCTCGTTCGGGCTCTTCATGTTGAACACCAGGTACGGGTTCATCGCGTATCCGAGATGCCGGTCCGCGTCCGGGGGGCGGCGGTCCTCGCTGATGACCGGCGCGCCCCACGAGAGGTCGGCCTCCCCGCTCCGGATCGCCTCCCGCACCCGGTCGTCGTCGACGCGCGCCATCCGCACGTCCAGGCCGTCGACGTACTGGTGCCGCAGCGGGTCGGTGTCCTGCCGCCACACCGGGTTCCGCTCCATCGTCAGGAAGCGGCCGTTCTCGTAGCCGGTGAGGCGGTACGGGCCGTTGGAGCGGATGTTGGCGATGAACTCATCACTGTCCGGGATGAACTGGTCATACTCGCGCGGCGCGGCGGACGCGAACATCATCGACAGCAGGTTCAGCAGGTCGTTGGCGGGGCGGACGAGCTCGACGACCAGGGTGCGGTCGCCGTCGGCCCGCAACCCGGCGATCTCGTGCGCGTTCTGGTAACCGGCCAGGTCGGCGGCCGACGGGGTCCGTCCGGCGAACTCCCGCCGGTAGCCCTCGGCGAACTCGGCCATCCCCCTGATCGTGCTCGTGTAGTAGGCGATCGCCCCCGCCCCGGCCACCGGGTTGCACATCCGCTTGAAGCCGCGCACGAAGTCCTCCGCGGTCACCTCGCGCGGCGGGTCGGTGTCCCACATGACGCCCGGGCGCAGGCGGATCCGGTACACGAACCCGTCCGGGCTCATCCCGCCGTTGGCGACCGTCGGCGCCTCCGCGGCGACATCGGGGACCGGGGTCAGGGCGCTCTCGTCCACGGCCGTCGGATAGCCGAACAACTGCCGGGCGAACAGCCTGATGATCTGATGCGAAAAGGCGTAATAGGCGCAGGCCGGATCGACATGGTCCATTCCGCCCGGTCCGAAGTAGCGGAGAGTACCGCCGTAACGAGGCTCCACACCGATCACCCTCCCTGCGCGTCACCGGGCCCCGCCGCCGCGGCCGGCGCCCCACCTGTCCCACGCCGGAGATTACCATCGTTTCTTAAAGCACAATAGCGACGCCATCCCCTCGCTCGCGCCTCTCCCGGCTCCCCTCGACCAGGCCGGCCGCCCTCCCCGGCACCTCTCGATCCTTGCACCCACCTCTGCCCACGGCAGCCATCGCCCACCCGGACGAAGCCCGGCGCGGGCTCCGGGGACGGCGGACGGAATGCCCTCATCCGGGGCCCATTGGCCGAGTAACTTCAAAAACATATTGTATTGTGAGGGCGACTGGTCATCCGCACGTGGAGGGGGTCACTCGTGACACAGTCCGTGAAGCCCGGCGAGCGCAGCGTCCCGGACCCGGCCGGGACGGCGAACGGCGGATCGCCGCGGCGGCTCCGCGACGCGCCATGGGAGAGCATCCGCGAGATGTTCGCCCTCGATCCGACCACCATCCACCTCAACACCGGCACCGTCGGCGCGATGCCGTACGAGGTGCTCGACACGATGGACCGGGTCACCCGCGAGTGGACCGGCGGGCTCGCCGACGTCTACAAGCCGTCCGGCTACTACGAGCACCGCGCCCTCATCGGCCGGGCGTTCGGCGTCGACCAGGACGAGATCGTGATCTGCCACAACGCCACCGAGGGCGTCGCCCGGATCATCCAGGGGCTCGACCTCCACGAGGGCGACGAGGTGGTCACCACGAGCCACGAGTGCTACTCGGTGCTCTCGAACTTCAACCTCGTCCGGAACCGGTACGGCCTGACGATCAAGACGCTGACCATGCCGACCGGCTACGGCGTCACGGCCGACGAGATCGTCGATCTCTTCGAGGCGGCCATCACCCCCCGCACCAAGGTGCTCGCGTTCGCCGGGATCACCCTGTTCACCGGCACGATGATGCCGATGCGCAGGCTGTGCGAGCTGGCGCAGCGGCACGGCCTGACCACCGTGATCGACGGCGCGCTGCTGCCCGGCCTCGTGAACCTCGACATGCGGGCGCTCGGCGCCGACTTCATCGCGTGCTCGGGGTCGAAGTTCCAGTGCGGCCCGCTGGGCACCGGCATCCTCTACCTCCGCAACAAGGTCTTCCCGGAGTACAACCCGCTTCCGCTGCCGACGTTCTGGCCGGTGATCTCCACCTGGTACCCGATGATCGGCAGTCCCCCGCCGCGGACGAGGACGTCGGTCGAGAGCGACGACACCGCCCTGTACGTCCAGAGCGCCGGCAGCGCCAGCATCGCCCGCGGCGCCGCGCTGGCGCGGGCCTGCGAGATCTGGGACGAGATCGGCCGGGACCGCATCGAGAAGCGGGCGATGGAGCTCGGCGACCACGCCCGGGGGCGCCTCGTGGAGGCCTTCGGCAAGGAGTCGATCTTCTCTCCCGGCGAGGACCCGCTGCTGAAGTCCCCGCTCATCGCCTTCAACCCGTTCCGCGACCCCGAGGCCGCCTGGAACATCAAGAAGTTCACCGCGTTCACCGACCGGCTGGAGCGGGAGCACCGCATCTGGATCCGCTGGACCGAGTTCGACGTCCCGGGCTCGCCGCACCAGCACTACGCGGCGCGGGTCTGCACCCACCTGTTCAACACCCGCGAGGAGATCGACCGGGCCATCGGCATCATGGCCCGCCTCGGCGAGGAGATGTCATGACCGTGTCCGAGCAGCGCGCGGACGCCCGCTGGAGCGAGGACCTGCCGCGGCCCGGCGGGACGCTCCGCCTCCACGGCCCGGCCCCCGTCCACCGCCTCGACCCCTCGGCCTCCCACCAGGCGCCCGCCGACCAGGTCGTCAGGCTGTTCGCCCGGCAGCTGTTCGGCTACGTCCCCGCGCCGGACCTGCGCGACTGGCGGGCCATCGCCCCCGCGCCCGACCTCGCGACCGACGTCCCGTCCACCTACAACACCGGGATGGGCGCGCGGCACACGAACTACGTGATCCACCTGCGCCGCGGCGTGTTCTGGGACACCGCGCCCGCCCGGGAGGTCACGGCGCACGACGTCGTGCGCGGGCTGAAGCGGCTGGCCAACCCGCTCACGAGGCCCGCCGCCCTGCCCTACTTCACCAGCACGATCAGGGGCATGGCGCGGTACTGCGAGGACTACGCCGCGGCGATCCGCCGCGACGACCCGACCGCCGAGGAACTGGCCGCCTTCCAGAACTCCCACGACATCCCCGGCGTGCTCGTCCTGGACGACGAGTCGCTGGTCATCGAGCTCATGCGGCCGGCCATCGACTTCGCCGCCATCATGGCCCTGCCGTGCGCGTCGCCCGCCCCGGTCGAGTACGACGCGTTCGTGCCCGGCAGCCCGGAACTGCACCGCAACCTCCGGAGCAACGGGCCGTACCGGCCGGTCCGTCTGGTTCCGGGCCGCGAGCTGCGGCTCGAACCCAACCCCGCCTGGCGGCAGGAGTCCGATCCGCTCCGGCGCCGGCACCTGGACGCCATCGAGATCACGGTCGGGAACGCGGAGCCCGAACACGTCGCCGCGCGGATCGCGTCGGGCGCGGCCGACCTGCCCTGGGGCGTGCGGGTCGCCGAGCTGCACGACGCCGAGCCGGGCGATCCGGGCGACGGCCTCGGCCTCTCCCTCGACCCGTACCTCGTCTTCAACGTCGAGAGCCCCAGCGCGGGCGGCGCGCTGGCCGACGTCCGGGTGCGCCGGGCGCTCTCGTACGCGATCGACAAGGCGGCGATCGCCGACCTGTACCGGCGGTCCGGCAGCGGTGCGCTGGTGCGGATCGCCGGCTCCGTCGTGCCGCCGGGCAACGACGCGCACCAGGAGCTCGACCTCTACGCGACCCCCGGGAGCCGGGGGGACGCGGCCAGGTGCCGGGCGCTGCTCGCCGAGGCGGGCCACGGCAGCGGCCTGGCGCTCACCGCCGTCCATCTCGACACCGGCCTGGACGCCGCGGTCGCGCGGTCGTACGCCGCCGACCTGGAGAAGGCCGGCGTCACCGTCCGGCTGGTGGCGCTCGACCACGACGCCCGGGACGCCCTTCTCGGGGATCCGCGGCGCGCGGCGGCGGGCGCGTGGGACCTCGCGGCCGCGTCGTGGTCGCCGGACTGGTACCCCGCCAACGGCCGGGTCTTCCTGCAGCCGATGTTCCAGTCGGGCGACTCCCGCAACGCCGCGAACCGCGGCCGCTACCGCCGTCCGGAGGTCGACCGCCTGATCGAGCGGGCACTCGCCACGATCGAGGAGCCGGCGCGGTCGACCGCGGCCTGGAACCAGGCCGAGCGGACGGTGCTGGAGGACGCCGCGGTCGTGCCCGTCCTGTTCCAGCGGCCGGCCGTCCCGGGCCTGCGCGGCCCGCGGGTGCGGGGCGCGGTCCCGATGCCGGCGTTCGGCCACGCCTACGACCTCGCCGGCGTCTGGCTCGACCCGCCGGACGACCCGCCGGGCACCCCCGCGGGATGACGGCGGCGGACCGCACGGCGGCGATCCAGGGAGCGCGGTATGCGTGAAGAGGTGGTGACCGAGTACCTCAGCCTCGGGCTGCGGTTCGGCCGGCTCGCCGACGGGTTCGTCGACTCCTGGTACGGCGACCCGGAGCTGGCCCGCCGGGTGGACGCCGAGCCCAGGCCCGACGCGTCCGGGCTGGCCGCCCGGTCGGCCCGGCTGCTGGCCGCGCTCCCGGACAGCGGCCTCGCCGAGCCGCGGCGCCGGTTCCTGTCCGCGCAGCTCGCCGCGCTGAACTGCGCGGCCCGCCGGATGGCCGGGGAGGAGATCCCGTTCCGGGACGAGGTCCGGACGTACTTCGAGGTCGACATCGAACCCGGCGACCCCGACCGCTACGCGGAGATCCACGACGCGATCGGCGCGCTGCTGCCCGGCTCCGGGGACCTGCGTGCCCGGACCGCGGCGTTCTACGAGCGCAACGCCGTCCCCCCGGACCGGCTGGCTCGGGCCGTCCAGGCGGTGTCCGGCGAGCTGCGCGCCATGACCCGCACGGTGTTCGGCCTGCCGGAGCAGGAGAGCGTCGAGTACGTGGTCGTGCACGACAAGCCCTGGAACGCCTTCAACCGCTACCTCGGCGGTTTCCGCTCCAGGGTGGAGCTCAACGCGGAGGCGGGCCGCACCGTCGCCGCCCTGCCGCTGCTGGCGATCCACGAGGCCTACCCTGGGCACCACACCGAGCACTGCCGCAAGGAGGCCGGTCTGGTCGGCGGCGCCGGCCACGACGAGCACCTGATCTCGCTGGTCAACACCCCGCAGTGCCTGATGGCCGAGGGGACCGCGGAGATGGCCGACGCGGCGGTGCCGGGCCCGGGCTGGGGCCGCTGGACCGCCGACATCCTGGCCGGCGAGGGCGTCCGGGTCGAGGGCGAGCTGGTGGAGGAGATCCTGCGGCTGATCCGGCTGCTGATGCCCGCCCGCCAGGACGCGGCCATCATGCTCCACGACCGCGGAGCCGACGCCGACGAGGTCACCGGCTATCTGGAACGATGGCTCCTGGTGCCTCCGGACCACGCCCGGCGGATGACGCGGTTCCTCACCGACCCGCTCTGGCGCGCCTACTCGGTGACGTACATCGAGGGCCCGCGGCTGGTGGGCGCGTGGCTCGGCGCCGAAACGGGCCGGACGTCCCTCGTCGAGCGCTACCAGAGGCTTCTCGACGAGCCGCTGCTGCCGTCCGACCTCCGCGCGGACCTGGAACCCGCGAACCCTCCGGGCCTCAGAACAGGTGCTCGATGATGCGCTGGGCGGTGGCGGCGGGGGTGGGCAGCGTCGCCATCTCCCGCTGAACCTCCGCGGTGGCGGCGCGCACGCCCTCGTCGGTCATCAGCCGGGTCAGCAGGTCGGCGTCGACGTCCTCGCGTTCGCTCACGAACCCGATGCCCCGCTTCCGCACCGCCTCCAGGGTCGTGTGCTGGAACAGGTCCCTGGGGTCGGGCGTGATGAGCTGCGGGATGCCGGCGTCGATCGCGGTCAGGGCCGTCCCCCCGCCGCCGTGGTGGACGATGGCGGTGCACGTGCCCAGCAGGAAGTGCAGCGGGATCCAGCCGACGGAGCTGACGTTGTCCGGCAGCGGGCCGAGCGAGCCGATGTCGACCCCGCCGAGCGCCAGCACGAACTCCGCGTCGACGCCCGAGGCCGCGTCGATGATCGTGCGCATGGTCCCGGTGCCCAGCATCTGGAGCTCGACCGTCCCCATGCTCACGGCGATCCGCGGCCGCCCGGAGGGCTGGGGCAGCCGGTCTCCGACGACCGATCCTCCGCTGTGCGGCAGCCAGCGCATGAACCATCCCTCGGGCTGCTCGCCGGCCAGCATGCTGGGCGGGAACTCCTCGATGGTGACGGCCGGCTTGGAGATGGACACGCCGTACCGCTCGCAGACGTCGGGCAGGTAGGCCTCGGCGGCCTCGTGCATGCCCCGGGTGCGCCAGGCGCTCACGTTCCGCTGCACGGCGGGCGCCCCGGCGCGGGCCGCCGCGAACAGGCCGGCGGTGGTGCCCTGGTCGTAGACCACCAGGTCCGGGCCCCAGTCGTCGGCCAGCGCCACCATGCCGTCGATCAGGGGACGGTTGATCGCGGCGAACCCGGGCCCCCACTCGTCGAGGTTGATCGCCGGCTTGGTCGCGACCGTCCGGACGAACTCGGGGTGCTCGCGGGCCAGCCGCTCGTTGACGGCCTCCATGCTGAAGCCGGGCGCGGCGTCGACGATCTCCACACCGGAGCCCGCCGCGCCCTCGGTGGGCCCCGCGAGCGTGGCGATCACCTCGTGGCCCGCCGTACGGAACGCCCAGGCGAGGTGGACGAGCGGGAAGAAGTGTCCGAGACCTGGGTGAGAACAGAACATCACGCGCATATCCGGAAGATCCCTTCTACCCGGTGCCCCCGTCCGCGACGGGACCGGACGGCACCCGGGATCGGGAGCCGCGGCACGCGGACTTCACTATATGAACTTAAACTACGATCTTCGCTCGTTCAATATCCGCGGCGGTACGGAGGCGGTGGCCGCTCACCAGGTGACCGGGAGCTCGCGCACCCCGTAGATGTTCGCCTTCTCCTTGAACGACAGCGCGCCGAACGGGACCGCCAGCCGCAGGCCCGGCAGGCGCCGGAAGAGGGCGTCGAACACGACCTGCAGCTCCATCCGCGCGAGGCGGTGCCCGAGGCACCGGTGCCGGCCGGCGCCGAACGCCAGGTGCCGCCCGCCGCCGCGCCCGACGTCGAACTCGTCCGGCCGCTCGAACACCTCCGGATCGCGGTTGGCGGCCGGGCCCAGCACCACCACGCCCTCCCCCGCCCGCACCGTGACGCCGCCGACCTCGACGTCGGCCAGCGCCGTGCGCGCGGTCGAGGCGTTGACGACCGTCAGGTACCGCAGCAGCTCGTCGACGGCGAGCGGCGTCCTGGCGGGGTCGGCGAGCATCGAGGCGAGCTGGTCGGGATGCTCCAGCAGGGTCAGGGCGCCGAGCGCGATCATGTCGGCGGTGGTGGAGTGCCCGGCGACGAGCAGCACGAACGCCATGCTCACGACCGCCTCGCGGTCGGCCGCGCCCTCCCGGCGCCCCTGGACGATGAGGCGGCCGAGGAGGTCGTCGGGCGGGTCGCGCTCCTTGTCCGCCACCAGCTCGGCCAGCAGGGACCGGATCTCGTGCGCCGCCCGGGTGCGCTCCGCGGCCGGGATGGCGTGGCTGAACATCCGCCCGGTGCGCTCCTCGAAGTGGCCGTGCGCGGAGTAGGGCACCCCGAGAAGCTCGCAGATCACCAGCGACGGGACCGGGACCGCGAGCTCGCGCACCAGGTCGACCGGGCGCGGGGCGGCCGCCATCAGCTCCAGCCGCCGGTCGACGATCTCCTGGACGCGCGGGCGCAGCGCCTCCGTCCGCGCGGGGGAGAACTCGGCGCGGACGGACCGCCGGGCGGCGGTGTGCTCGGGCGGGTCCATCCAGTTCATCGGCGGCCGGAAGCCGCGGAAGGACGCCTGCCGCTCCTCCTCGGTGACGGGGGCGAACCGGGGGAAGCCCTCGCGGCGGCGGTCGACGCTCATCCTCGGATCGCTGAGGACCTTCCGCGCGTCCTCGTGCCGCGCGACCAGCCAGGCCGAGTTCCCGCCGGCCATGCGGGCGCGGACCGCGCGCCCCGCCGACAGCAGCCGCTCGTACTCCGGCGGCAGGCCGAACGGGCACGCGCGCGGGACGGGGAAGACGCCGGCGTCGGCCGCGGGCTGACTCGTCATCGGGACCCCCGATCAGCTCGGTACTATGAAAATATATACCGAGTCGACCCCCGGGGGCCGGGAGCGTTCCGATCGACCGGCGGCGCGCCGGGGCTCAGCCGCGCCCGGCGTAGGCGTTTCCGGCGTACCAGTCGCCGCGGCCGCCGGGCAGCAGGTCGAGCACGTTCCACACCGGGGAGAGCAGGTCGATGCCGCGCTGGGCGCCGTCGAGGAAGTCGGCCGGAAGCGTGTAGAAGTGGTGGACCCGCCCGTCCTCGCGGACCAGGACGCTGATCATGGGCCGCTGCGCCCCGTCCGGGCGCTCGGCGTGCATGTCGGCGTTGAACGACGTGCCGTGGCTGGACAGGACGCGCACGGCGTCCCATCCTCTCCGCCGCGCCCAGGCGCGCAGCTTCGGCAGGGGCGCCTTGCCGACGACGGCGAAGGCGGTGTGCTGCGCCAGGTGCGCGGCGACGCCGTTGAAGCCGTCCACCCACATCGAGCACATCGGACACGCCGCCTCGTCGTCGGGGTGGAACATGAGGTGGTAGACGACGAGGGTCTCGCGGTCGCCGAACAGGTCGCGCAGCGACACCGAACCGGTCGGCTCGTCCTTCTCGAGATCCGCCGGCCCCTCGGTGAAGGTGTAGTCACCGAGCTCGGCGCCCCGGGGCATCCGGCGCCGGGCGGCGGCGACCTCCTCGACCCGGTCGCGCAGCCGCCTTTCGGCCTTCGCCAGTTCGATCCGCGCGTCGATGTACTCCCGGCTCGTCCCGACCGGCCACATCGGTGCGATCTCCGGCTCGTCGTCGCTCATCACTGGCCCCTTCGAGTCCGTGGGCGGCATGGGTCAATTCGATATCGGACTCTACGATAATGAACCCGCCGGCGTGCGCGGTTCGGCCCCATCCGGCGGGCGCGGCGGTCGGGGAGCACGCGCCGCCTCGGCCGCCTCGCCGTTCCGAAAACGGCATTAGATCAGCAGATACGCCGCGATTCACCGCATAGCAACTGGTCCGCATAATGAAGACGAAATCACTCTCCACGAGGTCCGGGAGAGTTGAAGGGAAACACGGCGCATGTTAAGCTCGTTATTGCGACAATTGTCAACTATGCCGATATTCTCAGACGCTCGCGATTCGAGGCACAGGAGGTTGGGATGGCCGGGACCGCGGTGGCCGACGTGATGGCCGAGCTGGCCGAGCTGGAGGACCCCAAGGCGCGCGAGGTGAACGAGAAGCGCGGCGACGACCACGGCGTGAACCTCAGCAAGCTGCGCGCGCTCGCGAAACGGCTGAAGACGCAGCAGGACCTCGCGCGCGGGCTCTGGAAGACCGGCGACAGTTCGGCGCGGCTGCTCGCGACCCTGGTCTGCCGCCCCAAGGAGTTCGAGCGCGACGAACTCGACGCCATGCTGCGCGAGGCGCGCACCCCGAAGGTGCACGACTGGCTCGTGAACTACGTGGTGAAGAAGAGCCCGCACTCCGAGGACCTGCGCCTGGCGTGGCTCGACGACGCGGATCCGGTGATCGCGAGCGCCGGCTGGGCGCTGACCACCGAGCGCGTGATGCGCAAGCCCGACGGCCTCGACCTCGGCAAGCTGCTCGACACCATCGAGGCGGAGATGAAGGGCGCCCCGGACCGCCTGCAGTGGGCGATGAACGACTGCCTGGGCAACATCGGGATCAAGCACGAGGAGCACCGCGCCCGCGCGATCGAGATCGGCGAGCGCCTGGAGGTGCTCAAGGACTACCCCACTCCGCCGAACTGCACGTCTCCGTACGTGCCCATCTGGATCAGCGAAGTGGTGGGCAAGAAGAAGGCGAAGTAGGGAGTCCGCGCGCCGGCCCGCTCAGGCGGCGAGGACCGCCGACAGTTCCAGAGGACGGATCGCGCGCGCGGGGAAGTCGCAGTACCAGAGTCTGCGACCGTCCCACGTCAGCCCGGTGGGGCGGCCCGGGACGGGCAGGGCCCCCAGGTGCTCCCCGGTCTTCGGGTCCATGGCGCGGAGCACGGCGTCGTCGAAGTCGCCGTAGACGACCACCCCGTCGGCGTACGTGAGCCCGGAGGGCGACTCCCCCGCCGCCGGGAACTCCCGCAGAACGGTCATGGTGTCGTAGTCGCGGACCTGCACCACCGTCGGACCGCGTAGGCACATGTACATGCCCTCCGGCCCGTGCTCGATTCCGGTCAGCCTGCCGCTCGCGGGGAGCACCTCCTTCTCCCCCGTGATCCGGCCGTCCTCGGGATCGATCAGGACGATCCGCTTCGGGCGGCCGCCGACCTGGCACAGCCGGGCGCCGTCGAAGGCCAGGTCCGCCCGCACCTTGTCGCAGGCGAACGTCCTGCTCACCCCGCCGGTCGCCGGGTCGATCGCGAAGATCTTCTCCGCGTCCTGGTCCGAATGCCACAGCAGGGCGCCGTCCCAGGTCAGCCCGCACATATAGGCGGCGGGAGCGGGCAGGGCGCCGGTGCCCGCGGCCGTCGCCGCCGTCTCACCCGATGTCATGTCCCCTCGCTTTCCGGCCGTCCGCGGCCGTCGTGACGCCTGTGGGTACCAGCCCCCGCCGGGGCGCGCCCGCGACGGCGTCCAGCCACCACGGGCTCTCCCTCGCCCAGGCGATCGTCCTTGCGAGGCCCGCCCGCAGCGGGGTGCGGGCGCGCCAGCCGAGCATCTCCCTGGCCTTCCCGACGTCCGGGACGCGCCGGGGAATGTCCTCGTAGGCGCTGCCGAGCGCCGAGTCCGTGCTCACGCGGATCGGGGCGAACTCCGTCCCGCCCAGCCGGGTCACCAGCCGGACGGCGTCGGCCACGGAGGTCTCGC
Organism: Actinomadura sp. NPDC048032; assembly: GCF_040653175.1. Lineage (NCBI taxonomy): Bacteria > Bacillati > Actinomycetota > Actinomycetes > Streptosporangiales > Thermomonosporaceae > Actinomadura > Actinomadura sp. NPDC048032. Next base: position 2,837 of record NZ_JBEZJP010000076.1, on the reverse strand, counting down.
GGTCGCTGCCGACGTTGAAGCACTGGCCGTCGGCGATCTCCCGGGCGCCGACCCGCAGCGTGGCGTCCACCGCGTCCTCGACGAAGGTGAAGCAGCGCGTCTGGGCGCCGTCGTCGTACAGCAGCGGGGGCAGCCCGCGCATCACCCGGTGGACGGTCTTGCTGATCACGTACGCCGGGCGCTGCCGCGGCCCGTAGACGTTGAAGTACCGCACGACCGAGGCGCGCAGGCCCCGGTGGCGGGCGTAGGCGACGACCATGTGCTCGGCGACGGCCTTGCTCGCCGAGTAGGACCACCGGTCGGCGGCGACGCTGCCCAGCACCCGGTCCGCGTCCTCCGACCAGGGGACGGCGGGATTCTTGCCGTAGATCTCGCTGGTGCTGGAGACCACGACCTTCACGCCGGCGGCTGAGGCCGCGCGCAGCACGTTGCGGGTGCCGGAGACCGCGACGTCGATCACTTCGAGCGGGTCGTCGAGGTACTGGTCGACCCCGACGAGCGCGCAGAGGTGGTAGACGGTGTGCACGTCCGGGCCGATGGCGCCGGCGAGGGCCCGCTCGTCGCGGATGTCGGCCCTGACGTGGCGGACGGAGGCCCCGCCGCAGTCGAGGTCGGGCGGCGGCGCCGCGGGGTCGTAGACGACGACGTCCTCGCCCTGGCGCGCGAGGCGTTCCACGAGGTGGCTGCCGATGAAGCCACAACCGCCGGTGACCACGACCGCCATCGGTCCTCCGCCCTTCGCCACGGCCGCCCCGCACGGGGCGGCCATCGTCGTGTCAGCGGACGGCGCCGAACGCGCCGCCCGACCGGGTTCCGGCCCGCCGCGCGTACGAGTCGATCGCCTCCGCGGCCCGGGCGGCGCCCCCGGCGTCGCGGGCCTCCGCGCGCATCCGCGCGATCCGCCGGCGGACGCCGTCGTCGGCGACCAGGTTCTCCACCGCCGGGACGAGGCCGCCGCCGTCGACCTGCTCGGGCCGGAGCACATGGCCCAGGCCGAGCTCGACGGACCGCTCGGCGAACGGCCTGGCCTCGACCGCGTACTCGGTGAAGAAGAGCATCGGGCAGCCCCAGTGGACGGCCTCCATGGTCGCGCCGACGGTTCCCTGCAGGATGAAAGCCTTCGCGTGGCGAAGGACCTCCATGAAAGAGATGTACTGGTGGACCTCGACGTTGGGCGGCAACGGCTCCAGCGCCTTAGGGTCGGTGCCGTCGCCCGTCACCAGGACGACATGCCACGGCGTGCCCGCGAACGCCTGCGCGCAACTGCGGAAGAATTCCGGATGCCCGTTGAACGTCGAGCCCAGGGAAACGAGGAGCACGTTCGCGTCCTCGCGGGGAGGGCGCCATCCCGGCCGCAGCCGCCCCTGCGAGAAGCTCGGTCCGACGAAGACGAAACGGTCGTCGAAAGTGTCGCTCTTCACCTGGAACGACCGCGGCAGGAAGATGACGTTCAGATCCTCGATCGCGTTCCAGAACTCCGTCGGGGAACGGTCGATGCGATATTCCGGCAGAAGCTCGGACAACATCCTCTGGAAGGTCTCGGTCTCGACGATGGGCCGGTGCCCGTGCACCGCGCTGAGCGCCTCCCACACCGAATAGTGCTCGTTCGAGGCGAAGCCTCCGTTGATGCAGACGGCCGGCCGCTGCCACCTGGCGGCCAGCAGGCGCCCGGCGATCAGGGGGAAGATGTCGTAGACGACCAGGTCCGGCGGATCGTCGTCCAGGGCGCTCTCCGCCGCCCGGAGCATCGCGAGGTTCTCGTTGACGAAGGCGCTCACCGTCAGCGCCTCGGCGTCCTCCTGCTCGACGATCTCCGGCAGGTCGACGCCGTCCTCGAAGATCGACCGGTGTCGGATCTGCCGGGCCCCGACCTCCGCGAGGTCGTCGGCGTAGTCGCCGGAGGTCACGAAACTGAGCCGGTGCCCCTGGGCGGAGAGTTCGTCGAGGACGCCGTAGGTCGGGCGGATGTGCCCGGACCCGCCGGTGACGGCGAAAAGGATGTGGTGTGGTCGCATCACGATTCCCCGGATCGGGCGAGATGAGCCATGAAAACGGACACTACTATGGTTTTTTCAAGTTAGCAAGAGAGTGATCACCCGGCACGCGCGCGCCGTACGGCCCAGTCCTTAGGCATTGACTTATATAAGCTGCTGCTTTAGGATGAGCTCGATCTTCTGGTGGCGACGGGAGGCACAACCGTGGGATCGAATTCGACCCTCGCTGTCGAGACGTCCGGGCTGGTCAGGACCTTCGGCGAGACCCGGGCGGTGGACGGCGTCGACCTGGCCGTCCCCACCGGCATCGTCCACAGCCTGCTGGGGCCGAACGGCGCCGGCAAGACCACGTTCCTCCGGATCCTGACGACGCTGCTGCGTCCGACGGAGGGCACGGCCAGGGTGCTCGGCCACGACGTGGTCCGGGAGGCCGACGCGGTCCGGTCGCGCGTGAGCGTCACGGGCCAGTCCACCTCGATCGACGAGGACCTCACCGGGAGGGAGAACCTCGCGATGGTGGGGCGGCTGCTCGGGCACCGGGGTGCCGCGGCGCGGCAGCGGGCCGACGACCTGGTGGACGCCTTCGAGCTGTCGGAGGTGGCGGACCGGCCGGTGAAGACCTGCTCCGGCGGCGAGCGGCGGCGGATCGACATCGCCGCCAGCATCATCGTCACGCCGGACCTGCTCTTCCTGGACGAGCCGACCACGGGCCTCGACCCCCGGGCGCGCAACCAGGTGTGGGTCCATCTACCGCATGACGTGGAACTGGGCGGCGGCGAGCGGCCCCGGCCTGGCCCTGCAGCTCGGCGGCACATGGACCGACGGCACCGGCATGACGGAGAA
>NZ_JBEZJP010000075.1:0-25217 GCF_040653175.1 Actinomadura sp. NPDC048032 | reverse complement strand
CCAGCAGCGCCGCGGTCGCCAGCAGCGCGATGAACAGGGTGGTCAGCGTCCAGTCCCGCATCGTGCGGGTGTGGCGCAGGTCCGCGCGGCTCTCGGCGCGGACCTGGCTCAGGTGGCGGTTCTGGACCGCCCAGGTGGCGCGGACCTGGTCGAAGGCGGGCTTGCCCCGGGCCGCGGTGGCGGCCGCCTCGCCGCCGGAGCCCTGCTCGCGGACCTGGTCGATGACGACGGCGCCGTAGTCGCGGCGCCACGCGTCGATCGCCCGCCCGGTCGCGTCGAGGTCGGCGCGCAGCGCGGGCTCGTCGGCCAGCAGCCGGCGCAGCCGCGCGGAGGACTGCTGCTCGGTGGCGAGCCCGTCGGTGTAGGGCTGTAGGAACTGCCGGTCCCCCGCCAGGGCGTAGCCCCGCACGCCGGTCTCCTGGTTCAGCATGGCCATCTGCATCCGGCTCGCCTCGACCTGCGCCGGCGCGATCCTGTCCACCAGCCGGTCCGAGGCCCGCGCGGTCTCCTCCAGCAGGCTGTGGACCACCGCGGCGCCGGTGACGGTGAGCGCGACGATCAGCAGCGCGGCCAGCATGAACCAGGCGCGGACGGTCAGTCCCCGCCGCGGCGGGGGGCCGCTCGCCGGCGGCGGTGCGGCGAGATCGGCGGATTCGGCCGTCTCGGCGTCCCGCACCGTCAGGGGCGGTGTGCTCATGTGGGGGTCCATCCAAGGTGAATGACGGCGACGTCGTCGGCCAGCCCGCCGTGCTGGAGCGAGGCCGCCTCGACGTCGGTGATGAGTGTGTCGACGAAGTCGCCGGGGGAGAGCGCGCGGTGGCCCTGGGCCAGCCGGAGCAGGCCGGTCAGGTCGAGGCGGCGGCCCTCGCCGTCGATCTGGCCCTCGAACAGGCCGTCGGTGAACAGGACGAGCGAGGCGCCCGGGGGCAGGGGGATCTCGTGCTCGCGCCAGCCGGCCAGCCCGGGCACCATGCCCACGCCCAGCCCGCCCGGCGGCTCGACCAGCCGCACCTCGCCGTTGCCGTGCATCAGGAACCCGGGGTGCCCGGCGCGGACCACCCGCGCCACGGAGCGGTCGGGGAACAGGGTCGCCGTGATGAGGGTGACGAACATCTCGGAGCCGCCGTCCTCCCCGGCCAGCAGCTCCTCCAGGAGTTCGACCACCCGCGCTCCGCGGGTTCCGGCCAGCACGAACGACCGCCACGCCACCCGCAGGCTGACGCCCAGGGCCGCCGAGGCGGGACCGTGCCCCGCCACGTCCCCGATCACCGCGTGCACCAGGCCGTCGCTGGTCTCCACCACGTCGTAGAAGTCCCCGCCCAGCAGGGAGTGGGCCCGGCCGGGGCGGTACCGCGAGACGACCCGCAGGCGCGGATTGGACACTCTCGGCCGCGGCAGCAACCCGCGCTCCAGCCGGGCGTTCTCCTGGGCCCGCATCTGCTGGACCTGGAGCGCCGCGACCGCCTGCTGGACCTGGCGCCGCTGCACCGCGTACCTGATCGCCCGCCCGAGCCGATCCGCCTCCAGCTGGTCCTTGGAGAGGTAGTCCTGCGCGCCGGCGGCCATCGCGGAGGTGCCCGCCTGCGACTCGGCGAGCCCGGTCAGCACCACCACCGCGGCGCCCGGCGCCCACTCCAGCACCTGCCGGAGCACCGCCAGGCCCTGCGACTCGCCCAGGTGCAGGTCGAGCAGCACGCAGTCGGGCATGGGGTTCGCCGACAGCGGGCCCCGCGCCTCGGGAAGCGAACGCACCCACTGCAGCGACGCCCGCAGCCCGGTGTCGGCGAGGGTGTCCTCCACCAGCAGCGCGTCGGCCGAGTCGTCCTCCACCAGCAGGACCCGCAGCGGCCCGAGCTCCGGCTCCCCGTCGGCGGCGCCGGTGATCGCGATCGGCATGCGCGGTCCGGGCGGCGCGGAAGGGCGCGCCCCGAGGCCGGCCGCCTCAAGACCCTGCGACATCAGTCCGTCCACCGCCCTTCCCCCCTCCGACCCGCCGGTGCCGCGCCGATAGTAGTTGCCTTATGGCAAATATGCATCCGCGGCGCACCGCCGCGCGACGCATCCGCGTCGTCCGTGACCTGCCCGACCGCGACCGTAACGCACCGGTGCCCGTGACCCGTCCGGACGGGTCCCCTCCCGTGGCGCACCTTCTACCGGCTTCGCGCCTGAGCGGGAACGCCGGCCTCGCCGCGCGGAGCACCGCCCGCGCCGGGCGCCGTGCCGCCGCCCGCGCCGGGCGCCGTGTCACCGCCCGCGCCGGGCCCTGTGTCACCGTCCTTGCCGGGGGCCGTGTCATCGCCCGCGAACAGCTCGATGAGGACCTGGACGTCGTGGTCGGCTTCGGCGGGGTGCCGGAAGGGGCGGTCGGCGTTGACGGTGTAGCGGTTGCGGCGCCCGATCCGGGTGCGGGTGAGGTACCCCGCCTCCTCCAGATCCGTGATGATCAGCTGGGCCGCGCGCTCGGTGATGCCGATGTCCTGGGCGACGTCGCGGACCCGGAGGCCGGGGTCGCGTGCGATGGCGATCAGAACCCGCGCGTGGTTGGTCAGGAACGTCCACGGCTTGTCGTCGCGCCGCCTCGGCGTCCTCTCCATCCGCCCGCCTCCCCTTCCCGCGTCCGCCTTCCCCGCCGCGGGCGCGCGGTGCGCGCCGGTCGGCGGGATCCGCCGCCGGGGAGGGGGAGGCCGTGCTCAGAGCGTCATCATACGAGGAATCTTTGCGGAATAATATTTCCTGTAACGGAAGTGTTGCGTAGACGTTCCCGGCGCCCGCGCCGCGGGCTCACCCGCTGCGCCCCGCACCCGGCGGCAGCGACTCGGCCAGCGCGGCGTCGAGGGTCGGGTGGATGGTCAGGCGCTCGTCGACGTGCGTGATCTGCAGGACGCGCCGTACCGCGTCCTGCAGCGGTCCGGCCAGCACGGCGCTGCCGCCGCGTCCCTCGGCCGCCAGGTAGAACCGCATCAGCAGGCTGAGGCCCACCGAGTCCAGGTACCGCAGCCCGCTCAGGTCGAGCACCAGGTGCTCGCCGTGCTCGCTGCGCAGGCCGCGCATCCGCTGCTCGGCCTGCTGCGCGGTGTCCAGTGCCAGATCCCCGGTCATCGTGATCACTGTCCAGCCGTTCCGCGCGCGGCCGGTCACCTCGGCCATGGCGTTGCCTCCACGTCGTTCCGCTTTCTCTGGGTCGGGGCCCTGCGCCGTCGGCGCGCCGGGCACGTCAGGGGTGGTCGGTACCGGGCGCTGCGGCATCGGGCGGGGCGAGGCGGACGGTGGCCAGCTCCGGGAGGCCGGAGAGGGTCAGCACCGGTTCCAGCAGAAGCGGAGCGATCAGTTCGAGATGGTCGGCATGGGCGAACAGGACGCTCAGCCCCGCGCTATCAAGGTACTCGACCGCGGTGAGGTCGAGGACGAGTTCGCCCCCGTCCTCGCGCGCCGTGTCCAGCGCCGCGGCGAGGGCCCCGCTGTTGCTCATGTCGATCTCGCCGACGGCCGTCACGAGCGCCCTCCCGTCCGGGCGCCGGGCGGACCTGAGGGTCAGGGGTGTGCTCATGAGCCAATCCAGGTGTGCATGTGGACGGTGGTGCCGTCCGGGCCGGGCGTGATCGTGAGCTTGCTCATCAGCGCCCGCATCAGGGCGGTGCCGCGGCCGCGGTTGAGGTCGGCGTCGGGCCCTCCGGGCGGCTTCCACCGGCCGGTGTCGGCGATGGTCAGGTGCAGCTGGTCGACGAAGGCCTCGGCCCGCAGCCGGACGGTGTGCACTCCGGCGGCGGGCCGGCCGTGCTCGACGGCGTTCGCGCACGCCTCGCCGGCGGCGACCAGCACGCCCTGGGCGGTGCGGCGGGGGAGCTGGCACTGGGCCAGCCAGCCGCGCAGCGCCTCCCGCAGCGGGGCGAGCTGCGCCGACTCGGCGGGGAAGCTCACGTCCAGCGGCGCGGGGTGCCGGTACAGCATCAGCGCGACGTCGTCGTCGTAGCCGCCCGGCGGGGCCAGGCTCGTCATGATGTGGGTGGCGAGCTCGTCCACCCCCCGCTCGCCGCCCTCCTGCACGGCGTGCCCGACCCGCTCGATGCCCTCGTTCAGGGAGCGGCGGCGGCGTTCGACGAGGCCGTCGGTGTACAGCAGCACGGTGGCCCGGGCGGGGATGGTGGTCGCGGCGTCCGGCCGGGGCCGCGGGGAGCCGACGGCGATCGGGACGGACCTGCCGCCTTCGAGCAGCTGGGTGGTGCCGTCGGCCCGGGCGAGGATGGCGGGCGGATGCCCGGCGCTCGAATAGGTGAGGTCGCCGGTCGCGGGGTCGAGGACGCCGCAGAACACGGTGGAGCAGCGGGCCCCCGGGACGCCGGCGGCGAAGCGGTCCAGGGCCGTGAGCGTCCCCGCGGGGCCCGCGTCCTGGAGCAGGAGGGCCCGGCAGGCGCTGCGCAGCTGGCCCATGACGGTGGCGGCCTCCAGCCCGCGGCCGACGCAGTCGCCCACGATGATCCCGATGCGGCCGTCGGGAAGGGCGAAGATGTCGTACCAGTCGCCCCCGACCTCCAGCGGCCGGGCCGCCGGCTCGTACCGGACGGCGAACCCGTCGGGCAGCTCGGACGGCCCGAGGATGGCGCGCTGCAGGGCCAGGGCGGTGTCGCGCTGCTGGTCGATCAGGTTGGCGCGGGAGAGCCCCTGGGAGAGGCGTCCGGCGAGCAGGGACAGCAGCAGCCGGTCCTGGTCGGTGAACGGGCGCCGCTCGGTCAGGTCGATCCAGAGGACGAGGGTGCCCCGGGGGTGTTCGAGCGTGATCGCGGTGGGGTGCTCGGCGACGGGGGTGAGGGGCGGGTGCTCGCGCAGCGCGGCCAGCTCCCCGCGGCGCTCCTCGGACAGGTCCTGCCAGGTCTGCCCGGGCTCGGTCGAGGTCAGCTCGGGCGGTCCGCCGCCGAAGACGGCCGCCACCACCCGCTCGGCGCCCCAGAGGTCCCGCAGCTCCTCCAGCGCGCCGGCCAGGGTGTCGCGCAGGTTCACGGCCTCGGTGAGGCGCATGCTGAGGGCCGCGAGGGCGCTCTCGCGCTGGATGGCGTAGTGGTCGGCGGTGACGTCCCGGAAGGTGCCGACGATGACCCGCCGGCCGGATTCGGGGTCGCGGACGTGGTTGAAGGCGACGCTGACCCAGACGCGATGGCCGTCACGGTGCCTGACGGGGACGTCGAAGGTGCCGCGCTCCCGCACGAGCATGCTCTCGAAGGCCTGGGCGACCTGCCGGTGCGCTTCGAAGTCGGTCTTCTCGTCCGGCCACCAGGGAGGCCTCGGGGGATAGGGCAGCCCGGCGGCGTCGTAGCCGAGGATGTCGGTGAAGGCGGTGTTGAACTCGACGACGCCGCCGTCCTCCTCGCAGACGAAGAACGCCTCCTGGAGGGAGTCGACCAGCGCGGTGCGCCACCGAGCGTGGTGACCGCGCAGCCGGGCCAGCTCCACGTTCGCCCGCACGCGCGCCAAGAGCTCGGCGGCGGCGAAGGGTTTGAGCAGGTAGTCGTCGGCGCCCGCCCGAAGGCCCTCGATCGATGCCTCCTGGCCGGCGCGGGCCGACAGCAGCAGCACCGGCAGGGCGGCGGTGCGCTGGTCGCCGCGCAGCGCGGCGACCAGCTCCAGCCCGTCCACGTACGGCATCATGACGTCGCTGACCACCATGTCGATCCCGCCCTCGCGGACCGCCCGCAGGGCCGCCCGGCCGTCGGCGACGGTCTCCACCTCGTAGCCGGCGCCCCGCAGGAGCCGGGTGAGGTACTCGCGCATGTCGGCGTTGTCGTCGGCGACCAGCACCCGCGCCGGGACCTCGGGCGCGGGCACCGGGACCGGCTCGGGCGGCGTCGGGTCGGTCGAGTTCGGGTCCCCGCCGGGATGCTCGGCGGGCAGCCAGCGCAGCGCCTCCTGCACGTAGGGGTCGGCGGTGACCGACGCCGCCGTGGAGGAGCGCGGCGGGGCGACCGCGCCGGGGGGCAGGTGGTCGCTCCCGAACGGCAGCCGGACGGTGAAGCGCGTGCCCTCGCCCTCGGTGCTCGCGGCGTCGATGGTCCCGCCGTGCAGGCCAACGAGCTCCTTGACCAGGGCCAGGCCGATGCCGCTGCCCTCGTTGGACCGTGCGCGGGTGTTCTCGACGCGGTGGAACCGCTCGAACAGCCGCGGCACCTCGTCCTCGGCGACCCCGACCCCGGTGTCGGCCACCGTCACCAGCGCCCGGCCGTCCTCGACGCCGACCCGGACGTGGATCGCCCCGTCGAAGGTGAACTTCAGCGCGTTGCTCAGCAGGTTCAGGATCACCTTCTCCCACATGTCGCGGTCGACGTAGACCGGCTCGGGGAGCGGCTCGCACTCGACGGTGTAGGCCAGGCCCGCCCTGTCCACGGCGGAGCGGAAGACGCTGGCCAGCTCGGCGGTGACCTCGGGAAGGTCGACCGGCTCGTACCGCGCCTGCATCCGGCCGGCCTCGATGCGGGAGAAGTCCAGCAGCGAGTTGACGAGCCTGCCGAGGCGCAGCCCGTTGCGGTGGATGACGTCCAGCTCGCGGTGCACCTGCTCGCCGGCGCCCTCCAGGGTGGCGCGCAGTTCCTGCACCGGGCCCATGATCAGGGTCAGCGGGGTGCGGAACTCGTGGCTGATGTTGGAGAAGAACGTCGTCTTGGCGCGGTCGAGCTCGGCGAGTTCCTCGGCGCGCCGCCGCTGCGCCTGGTAGCCGCGGGCGCTGCCGATGCCCGCCGCGACGTGCCCGGCCGCCAGTTCCACGAAACCGCGGTAGGCATCGTCCAGCTGGCGGTAGGGGTTGAGCCCGGCCACCAGGAAGCCGTACGGCGCGCGGCCCTGCCGCAGCAGCGGCACCACCAGGGCCTGGTCGGGCGGCTGGGGCCAGTCCCCCGAGGGCAGGACCCCGAACCGAGGATCATCGAGCTGCATCAGCACCGATTCTCCCCGCGCGAGCACCGCCGCGGGCCAGATTCCGCCCGGTTCGTCCGCCGACATCGCGGCGGGGACGGCCGGATGGTCGCGGGCGACGCCGGTCGCCCCGGCGAGCCGTGCCGTCCCGCCGTCCTCGAACAGGTAGGTCAGCGTGAAGGGAAGGTCCTTCCGGTTGCGGTCGAGCTGCCGGTCGACGAAGGCCAGCGTCTCCTCCTCGGTCCGGATCACGCTGGGGTCGGAGCCGAGCTCGCGCAGCGTCGTCATCCGCCGATCGCCGATGACCCGCTCGGTCTCCTCGCTGACCACGCACAGCATGCCCACCACGTCGCCCGCGTCGTCGCGCAGCGGGCTGTAGGAGAAGGTGTGGTAGGTCTCCTCGGGGTAGCCCGACCGTTCGAGGAACAGCAGCAGGGCCTCGTCCCACGTGGCGTTCCCCGTGCCGAGCACCGTGTCGATCCTCGGTCCGATGTCGGGCCAGATCTCGGTCCACACCTCGCGGGCCGGCCGGCCCAGCGCCCACGGGTACTTGCGTCCGAGCGTGTCGCGCCGGTAGGCGGCGTTGCAGAAGAAGGTCAGCCGCGGCCCCCAGGCCATCCACATCGAGAAGCGGGACGACAGCAGGATGTCGACCGCCGTCCGCAGGCTCTGCGGCCAGCCGTCCGGAGGGCCGAGCGGCGTCGCCGTCCAGTCCACCGCGGCGAGATCGGGGCCGATCTCCCTGTCGGCGGAGAAGACGCCGGCCCCCGCCCGCGGCTCGCGTCCGGCCTCCTCAGAACGCTCGGCGTCCTCCGAAAGCGCCACCGCACCCCTCTTCCATTCAGGCGATCACCTACCGCATCCGGCGGACGCGCGACGCGCCCGCTCCCCGCATGGCCCTGCCTTTACCCCGGATGACCGGGAGGCAACAACCGTTTCGCCAGAACCTGGACGTCCGTCGTGCCGCGCCTTTCCGCGGCGCGCCGCCGCCGTCGCGGCCGCGCGTCCAGGTCATTACTCACGTGATAAGCAGTACAAACAGGGTAAAGCCCTTTTTCTGGCGGGACTGCCGCCACGGTCCCGACCAGAGGAGGTGACGGTGACGGAGCACGCCCGCCACCTCGAACCCGTGCCCGCCCCCACCGCCGCCGAACGGGAGCGGCTCGCGGCCGTCCGCCGCTACCGGATCCTCGACACCCCGCCCGACGGCACGTTCGACACCATCGCCTCCCTCGCCGCACGCAGCTGCGGCGCGCCGATCGCCACCGTGGCCATCGTGGACAGCGACCGTATCTGGTTCAAGGCGGCCCACGGCCTGCACGGCGTCTCGCAGATCGACCGCGACCCCGGGCTGTGCGCCTCCGCCATCCTGCACGGCGGCCCGTATGTCGTCAGGGACGCGCTCACCGACCCGAGGACGGCCGCCAACCCGCTCGTCCACGGCGAGATGGGCGTGCGGTTCTACGCGGCGGCCCCCATCACCACCGCGGACGGACACCGCCTCGGCACCGTCAACGTGCTGGACACCCGCCCCCGCGACGCGTCCGAGGACCAGCTGGCCATCCTGACGGACCTGGCGGCCCTGGTCGCCCAGGAGCTGGAACTGCGGCTGTCGTCGATCTGCACCATCACGGCCGAGCGCACCATGCGCACCGGGGCCGAGCGCCTGGTGCGCACCCTGCAGCGCACCCTGCTGCCGCCCGCCCTGCCGAAGGTGCCCGGCCTCGACGCCGCCGCCGCGTACCACCCGGTCTCCCAGGACGAGGTCGGCGGCGACTTCTACGACCTGTTCCCCCTGGACGACGGCCGCTGGGCGTTCTTCCTCGGCGACGTGTGCGGCAAGGGCGCCGAGGCCGCCGCCCTGACCTCCCTCACCCGCTACACGCTGCGCGCCGCCGCCATCTACGAGCCCGACCCCTGCGCCGCGCTCGGCAACCTCGACTCCGTCCTCAAGGGGGAGTACCAGAGCGACCCCCGCTTCTGCACGGCCCTGTTCGGGGTCCTGGACCCCGAACCGGACGGCTCGTTCGCCGTGACGCTGGCCGGGGGCGGCCATCCGCCCGCCCTGGCGGTCCGCGCGGACGGCACGGTCGAGGCCGTCGACACCCCGGGCGGGCAGCTCATCGGGATACTGCCCGAACCGCGCTTCGCGCAGGCCGGCGTGCGCCTCGCCCCGGGCGACGCCCTCCTGCTGTACACCGACGGCCTCACCGAGGCACGAACCCCGGACGGGGCGATGCTCGGCGACGAGGGTCTCACCGCGCATCTGACCAGCACGCCCTTCGACGGAGCGGATAATCTGCTGGCGAACATCCATAAACTGCTCACGGAACTGGGCGCGGGAGTCAGCGACGACACGGCGCTGCTGGCCCTCTCCGTGCCCCGCCGTGCCGAACCGTCCGGACAGGAGCCTCTTCGGTGACCGACCACACCTTCACCGTCAACCTCCCGTCCGAGGAGGCCGAGGTCCCGGTCCTGCGCGTCGCGGGAGACCTCGACTACCACACCGCCCCCCGCCTGCGGGAGGCGCTGGAAGCCCTGCCGCTGGCCCCCGGCGGCGGCGCCGTGCTCGACGTGACGGAGCTGAACTACTGCGACTCCACCGGCATCACCGTGCTCATCGCCGGCTACCGCCGGGCGCAGGCGGCCCGGAGCAGGATCGTGCTCGCGGGGCTGAACCCCGACCTCACCCGGGTCTTCGAGATCACCGGGCTCGACCAGGTCTTCGCCTTCCACCCCACCGCCGAGGAGGCCGTCAAGTCCCTGCGCGGGGCCTGAGGCCGCCCGGCGGGCTCAGGCGCGCCGCGGGGTGACGAGGCCCGACTCGTAGGCGAACACGACGAGCTGGGCGCGGTCCCTGACGCGCAGCTTGGCCAGCACCCTGCTGACGTGCGTCTTCGCGGTGGCCGGACTGATCACCATGTGGGCGGCGATCTCGTCGTTGGACAGGCCCCGGGCCACCAGGACGGCGACCTCGCGCTCCCTCCTGGTGAGCATGCCGAGCCCCTCGGGGGCGGGCTCCGGGCGGCGCGCGACGTACTCGCCGATGAGACGGCGGGTGATCGCGGGCGACAGCAGCGCGTCGCCGCGGGCCGCGACCCGGACGCCCTGCACCAGGTCCTCGGGCTCGGTGTCCTTGACCATGAAACCGCAGGCCCCGGCGCGCAGCGCGTTGAAGACGTACTCGTCGAGGCCGTAGTTGGTGAGGATCACGACATGGACGCCGCTCAGCCGGGGGTCGGCGACGATCAGCCGGGTCGCCTCGATGCCGTCCATCACCGGCATCTGGATGTCGACGAGGGCGACGTCGGGCCGGTGCTCGGCGGCGAGCGCGACGCCCCGCTCGCCGTCGGCGGCCTCGGCCACCACCTCGATGTCGTCCTCGATCTCCAGCAGGGCGCGGAAGCCGCCGCGGATGAGCGCCTGGTCGTCCACGAGCAGCACGCGGATCACGAGGGATCTCCCAGGGGAAGCTCGGCGCGCACGGTGAAGCCGCCCTCGGGCCGGGGCCCGGCCCGCAGCCGCCCGCCGAGCGCCGCGACGCGCTCGCGCATGCCGAGCAGGCCCGTGCCGGGCACGGGCGGCGCGTCCGGGTCGGCCTCGCCGTCGTCGTCGACCTGCACGACCAGTTCCCCGCTCGCGTAGTCGACGCGCACCGCGGCGGCGGCGCCGCCCGCGTGCCTGGAGACGTTCGTGAGCGCCTCCTGGACGATCCGGTAGGCCGCCCGGTCCACTTCGGCGGGCAGGTCGCGCCGCGCGCCGGAGATCGTCACCGTGGCCGGCAGCCCGATGGAGCGGGCCCGCTCCACCAGGTCGTCGAGCCGGTCGAGGCCGCTGGCGAGGGACTCGCCCTCGGAGCGGTCGGCGTCGCGCAGCACCTCCAGCGTGGCGCGCAGCTCGCGCATGGCGTCGCCGCTGGCCTCCTGGATGGCCAGCAGCGCGGGCGGCACGTCCTCGCCGCGCCTGCGCGCCAGGTGGACGGCCACCCCCGCCTGGACCTTGATGATCGAGATGCTGTGCGTGAGGGAGTCGTGCAGCTCCCTGGCGATGCGCAGGCGCTCCTCGCCGGCGCGGCGCCGGGCGGCCTCCTCGCGGGTGCGCTCGGCCTCGGCGGCCCGCCGCTCGGCCTCCTCCAGGTAGGCCTGCCGGTGCCGGGTCACCGTCGCGGTCACCCCGGCCGCCGCGAACCACCCGACCAGCAGCGAGAGGCTCTGGAGATCGCGCAGGGACCCGTCGGCGCTGGGCAGCCGCACCATCAGGCCGAGGCCGAGGAAGGCCGTGCCCACCAGCGCCGTCGCGACCCGGTGGCCCGCCCGGAAAGCGGCGAAGACGGCCACGATGACGGGGAAGGCGGCCGCCGGGCCCGGCCGGACGTGGGCGGCGAGCGCGAGCATGCAGACCGCGCTGACGACGAGTGCCGCCAGGGGCGCCCGCCGCCAGGCGACGAGCGCGAGCGAGCCCGCCAGGGCCGCGGCCAGGTCGAGCGCCCCCGCGTGCGGGGTGATGGCCACGACGACCGACAGGAAGAGGGCCATCGCCACGGCGAGCAGGCCGTCCTGGACGAGCGGCCGCCACCCGTTCATGGAGCTCATCCGTGCAGATTAAGACCGTTTCCCTCCAGATTCCTCGGCGGAACGGCGGAGAAATCACTACATCTCGCGGTGTAGAGGCACTGAACATACGCTCCGGGCGTCAGCGGAAAAGGCCATCTCCCGCTCGATGTGCGCTGACCTGCTCGAACACCACGATGTCAGGCATGCACACGATCGAAGACAGAAGCGGGATCCGCCCCGGGCTCACGCTCGCCGCGGTGGCCGTCGTGCAGTTCATGGTGTCGCTGGACCTGTCGGTGGTGAACGTCGGGCTCCCGCGGATCGCCGCCGGGCTCGGGTTCGGCGCGGTCGGGGTGACCTGGGTCATCCACGCCTACGCCCTCTCCTTCGGCGGGCTGCTCCTGCTCGGGGGCAAGGCCGCCGACCGGTACGGCCGCAAACCCGTCCTCCTGCTCGGGCTCGTCCTGTTCGGCCTGGCGTCCCTCGCCGGCGGCCTGGCCCAGGCGCCGGGCCATCTCGTGGCCGCCCGCGCCGCCCAGGGCGTCGGCGCGGCGGCGCTGGCGCCGGCCGCGCTGGCGCTGCTGACCGCGACGTTCCCCTCGGGCCGGGAGCGGGTCCGGGCCTTCGGGATCTGGAGCGCGACGAACGCCGCCGGGGGCGCGCTCGGCGTCCTGATCGGCGGTGTGCTCACCGAGTACGCCGGCTGGCGGTGGGTGATGCTGGTGAACGTGCCGATGGCCGCCGGCGCGCTGGCGCTGGCCTGGCGCGGGGTCGCCGCCGGTCCGCCCCCGGACCGCAGGGGCCGTCCGGACGTCCTCGGCGCCGTCCTGGCCACCGCGGGGATGAGCCTGCTGGTGTTCGGGATCGTGCGCACGGACCGGCACGGCTGGACCTCGCCCGTCACCCTGACGACCTTGGCCGTCGCCGCCGCGCTGCTGGCCGCGTTCCTCCGCCAGGAGAGGACCACCGCACGCGACCCGCTGATCAGGCTGGGGCTGTTCTCCAACCGCTCGGTGGCCGGGGCCAACGCCTTCAACCTCCTGGTGGGCGCCGCGATGGCCTCGTCCTTCTACTTCATGTCGCTCTACCTGCAGCGGGTGCTCGGGCACGGAGCGGCGCTCACCGGGACCATGTTCCTGCCGTTCGCGCTGGCCGTGGCCGCGGGGTCGGTCCTGGCCGTCAAGCTCGGCTACCGGTCGGCCCCCCGGACCCTGCTGGTCGCCGGCGGGCTGCTGACGGCGGCGGGGTTCGCCTGGTTCGGCATGATCAGTGCGGACGGCGCCTTCGCCGCCGACGTGCTGGGGCCCTCGATCGTCGCCGGGGTGGGCTTCGGGCTCTGCCTGGCGCCGCTCGTGTCCGTCGCCACCGGCGGCGTCGCGGCCCGGGAGACCGGCACCGCCTCGGCGCTGCTCAACAGCTCGCGCCAGATCGGCGCCTCCCTCGGCCTGGCCGCCCTCGGGACCGCCGCGCAGCACCGCACCGGCGACGTCCCCACCCCGGCGGCTCTCAACGACGGGTACGCGCTCGGCCTCGCCCTCGGCGCCGCACTCCTGATGGCCGCCGCCCTCGTCGCCCTCACCGTGCTGCGCCGCACCGCCCCGCCCGCAATGGCCGAGCGGCTCGACGACCGCGACCTGCTGACCGTCCAGGACTGAAAGGACGTCCCGTCATGACCGTTACTCCGATCGACCTCTCCACCTGCTTCCTCCACCTCGACCGCGGCGGCGGGATCTCGGCCGCGCCGCGCGCCTGGAGCCCCGAGCGGGACGGGTGGCGGGTGACGGTCTTCCACGCGAAGACCGACGCCGACGTCCACGCCGACCGGTGGGAGGTCCACCCCGAGGCCGAGGAGGTCGTGTCCTGCCTCATCGGGAAGATCCGCCTCTGCCTCCGCCCGGAGGAGCCGGGGCCGCGGGAGGAGGTGATCAGGCTGACGGCCGGGAGCGCCGCCATCGTCCCGCGCGGCCGCTGGCACCGCATCGAGCTGGACACGCCGAGCAGCATCATGGCCGTCACCCTGCCGCGCGGCAGCCGGAGGGAGGAGCGGACCGTCAGCCCGCCTCGTGGCCCGGATCCAGGTCGGGCAGGGCCTGGAAGGTGAGCGGGTCGGCCTCGGCCTCGATCGTCACGTCGATCGGGGCCAGGAGGAACCCGGCGTGGTCCCCGAGCTCGGTGCGCTCCACGATCCGGCCGACCATGCGGCGGGGGACGCCGGTGAGCAGGGGCACGCCCTCGGGGCCCGGCCGCCAGGAGCAGCGGGCGAACTTGTCGATCTCGTCGCCGGTCCGCTCTCCGAACAGGGCCGCCAGTTCACGCTGGTCCTCACCGCGTCCGAGGACGTGCACGGCCAGCACCGACGCCCTCTCGGCCGCGCGGTAGGTCCGGTTGCGGCGGGACAGGCACACCAGGAACCTGAACGGCTCGATGCTGGTCTGCGTCGTGAACCCGACCAGGCAGCCCGCCCGCGTCCCCGTGCCGGGATCGGCGGCCGTCACCACGAACATCGGGTAGTCGAATCCGGCGACGAACCTATCGCTGTCCACCGCGCCAGCCTACGGTGATGATCCGGTCCACGGCGGAAGGAAGCATCACGATGGGCACGTACGTCGTCGTCGGGGCGGGCCTCGTCGGTGCCGCGAGCGCCTGGCAGCTGGCCCGGCGAGGGCATGAGGTGACGGTGCTGGAGGGCCGCACGCCGGCCAATGCCGAGGGCAGCTCGCACGGGTCCGCGCGGATCCTCCGGTACGGCTACGCCGACCCGTTCTACGCCAAGATGGTCGTCGACGCACGGCGCGAATGGCAGGAGCTGGAGCGTTCGTCCGGGGAGCGGCTCGTCACCCGAACGGGTTCCCTGGACGCCGGGGCGGGCCGTGACCCGGCGGCGCTCGCCGCGGTGCTCGCGAGGGTCGGCGTCGAGCACGAGCTGCTGACCGCCGCCGAGGCGGCCGCGCGCTGGCCGCAGTTCCGCTTCGGCGGCGGCGAGGTGCTGTGGCACCCGGACGCCGGGGTGGTCGACGCGGAGGCCGCGGTGGCGGCCATGCTGCGGCTGGCGGAGGCCGAGGGCGCCCGGGTCGAGACCGGCCGCCCGGTGGCGGCCGTCGAGCGGGTGGGCACCCGGCACCGGGTGGTGGGCGTGGACGGGCGGGCGGAGGAGGCCGAGAAGGTCGTCGTCGCCGTGGGCGGCTGGCTGCCCGACCTGCTCGGCGGCCTCGGGTTGCCGGACTCGCTCCTGGCGGCGTTCCCGCCGCTCCAGGTGATGCAGGAGAACGCCTACCACTTCCCCTACCGGGACGATCCGGGGGAGCCGTGGCCGACGTTCATCCACAAGGAGTCGGACACGCTGGTCTACGGCCTGCCCGGTGGCCGCGACGCCGCCCTCCCGGACGGCCGGAGCGGCCAGAAGGTGGCCGAGTTCAACGGCGGACGGCCGATCAGGAGCGCGGCCGCCCAGACCGGTGCGGTCGACCCGGCCAACCGCGAGCGGATCGTCGCCTACGTCCGGCAGGCCCTGCCCGGGGTCGTCCCCGAGCCCTACGCGGAGACGACCTGCCTGTTCACCAACACCCCCACCGAGGACTTCGTGGTCGACGGCGCCGGCGGGATCACGGTCGCCTCGCCGTGCTCCGGGCACGGCGCCAAGTTCGCGCCGCTGCTCGGCCGGATCATCGCCGAAGCGGCGTCGGACGAGCGCCCGGCCCCGGACCGGTTCCGGGTGGGCGCCGGCCGCGCGGCCCCGCCCGCGCGCTGATCCGCGGCTCCCGCCCCGGCACGAGCGAAGATCGCTTAGCCTGCCGGGGTGACGAACACGCCTGGGGAACTCGCGCTGCCCGCCGCTCTCGCCGAGGTGGCCGCGATCGGCTTCGAATGGGAATGGGACGACGAGACCGACGAGGCGAGCGGCTGCGACTTCGAGATGTACGACGGCTTCGAGGACCCGGCGAAGACGGCGTGGTGGTTCCGCCTCTGGACCGGCAACCCGGAGGCGGACGGCGGCGTGTTCCGCTTCTTCGGCTCGACCGGGGCGGGCGACTACGCCGGTTTCTGGCTGGTGCGGCCCGGCGTGCCGGTCACCGGCCAGCCCGTGGTCTACATCGGTTCCGAGGGCGACCGCGGCGTGATCGCTCGCGATCTCGGCGACCTGCTGTGGCTGTTCGCCGCCGGCCTCGGGCCCGGGGAGGCGTTCGAGGACCCCGAGTCCCCCGAGGAGCCGAACGACGCCTTCCGCGCGATCGCCGAGCGCCACGCCCCCGGCCGCCGTACGCCCGCCGAGATCGTGGCCGCCGCGCGGGCGGAGTTCCCGCACTTCCCGGACCTCATCGCCTCGATGTGCCGCTGAGCCCGTAGGCGCCGGGCGGCCCCGGACCTTGGTCCCTGAGGGTACGGACGTTCCTCCCTACGCCGCCGCGGCGCGGAAGCCGACCGTGGTCCTAGGACATGCCCGGTGGCACCGGGTCGCCGGACGCTCGGCTGAGGGAGGACGAGATGGACGGCCGGGACATGCCGGTCCACGTGGAGGGACGGCTGGAGGAGCCGCTGTCGCGGTGGCTGTGGCTGGTGAAGTGGCTGCTGCTGATCCCGCACTACATCGTGCTGTTCTTCCTGGGGATCGCGTTCACCGTGCTCACCGTGGTCGCGTTCTTCGCGATCCTGATCACCGGCCGCTACCCGCGGTCGATCTTCGAGTTCGACGTCGGGGTGCTGCGCTGGGCGTGGCGGGTGGCGTTCTACGGGTACGGCGCCCTGGGCACCGACCGGTACCCGCCGTTCACGCTCGGCGACGTCCCGGACTACCCGGCCCGGCTGCGCATCGACTACCCCGGGCCTCTGTCGCGGGGGCTGGTGCTGGTGAAGTGGTGGCTGCTGGCGATCCCGCACTACCTGGTGGTCTCGCTGTTCACCGGCGGCGGCATGGGCGGGGAGAACTGGAACTCGCCGGGCGTGGTCGGCCTGCTGGTGCTCGTCGCCGCGGTCGCGCTGCTGTTCACCGGGAGCTACCTGCGGAGCGTCTTCCCGTTCGTGATGGGGATGGACCGGTGGGTCCTGCGGGTGGCCGGCTACGCCTTCCTGATGACCGACCGCTACCCGCCGTTCCGGCTGGACATGGGCGAGACCGAGCCCGGCGACGCGCCGGGCCTCGCGACGCCCGCGGCGCCGGACGCGCCGGGACGTTAGGCCCCCGCCACGGGACGTTAGGCCCTGCCGCCGGCAGCGCCCCGAGATCGACTCTGGTAGCGAACCTGAGGACGATGAGGGAGGCTCGCCATGCGGGCGCTGGTGTACCACGGGCCCGGCCGGAAGTCCTGGGAGGACGTGCCCAAGCCCGAGATCGTCGCGGACGGCGACGCGGTGGTGCGGGTGGACGCGGTGACCATCTGCGGCACGGACCTGCACATCCTCAAGGGAGACGTCCCGGCGGTGACCGACGGGCGGATCCTCGGGCACGAGGCGGTCGGCACGGTCGAGGCCGTCGGTCCCGGCGTGCGCACGGTCAAGCCGGGCGACCAGGTGCTGGTGTCGTGCATCACCGCGTGCGGCACGTGCCGGTTCTGCCGCGAGGCCCGCTACGGGCAGTGCCTGGGCGGGGGCGGCTGGATCCTCGGGCACAGGATCGACGGGACGCAGGCCGAGTACGTCCGGGTGCCGTTCGCCGACACCTCGGTGCACCCGCTGCCGCAGGGCGTGCCCGCCCAGGACGTGCTGATGCTGGCCGACATCCTGCCGACCGGCTACGAGGTCGGCGTGCTCAACGGCGCCGTCCGCCCCGGCGACGTCGTGGCGGTGGTGGGCGCCGGGCCGATCGGGCTCGCGGCGATCATGGGGGCGCGGCTGTTCAGCCCGAGCCACGTCGTCGCGATCGACCTGGCCGACAGCCGGCTGGAGGCGGCCAAGCAGTTCGGCGCCGACGCCACGGTCAACAACTCCCGGCAGGACGCCCTGGCGGCGGTCCGCGAGATGACCGGCGGCCTCGGCGCCGACGTGGCCATCGAGGCCGTCGGCGTCCCCGAGGCCTTCGAGCTCACCGTCGCGCTGGCCCGCCCCGGCGGGCACGTCGCCAACATCGGCGTGCACGGCGCTCCGGCCGCGCTGCACCTCGAAGAGCAGTGGATCCGGGACATCACCATCACCACCGGACTGGTGGACACCTTCTCCACGCCCACCCTGCTCCGGCTCGTCGCCGGCCGCCAGCTGGACGCCGGACGGTTCGTCACCCACCACTTCGCGCTGGACGAGTTCCCGAAGGCCTACGACGTCTTCTCCGACCCCGCTCACACCGGCGCCCTCAAGGTCGTCCTGACCCGCTGAACCCCGTGCGGCCGTTCGCGAACCGCCGCGCCGTGCGGGCGAGCGGCGAGACGACCCGGAAAGGAGAGGCCATGCGGACCCAGATCATCGTGGGCGTCGACGGCTCCGCCCACGCCTGGCGGGCCCTCGACTGGGCCGCCGACTACGCCGTCCGGCACCGCCGGCCGCTGGAGCTGGTGCACGCGTCCCGCGCGCTGGTGGACGACGGGGTGATCCCCAGGGACGCGCTGAGCCGGCTGGTCGCCGAGCGGGAGGACCTGCTCGCCGAAGCGCGCCAGTACGCGCTGAAGGTGCATCCCGACCTCGACGTCGCGACGCGGCTGGAACGGACGGACCCGGGCGGCGCGCTGGTGGAGGGCAGCGAGCACGCGGCGCTCGTGGCCGTCGGATCGCGCGGTCTGGGCGGGTTCGAGGGCCTGCTGTTCGGGTCGGTCGGGCTGTACACCGCCGCGCACGCCCGGTGCCCCGTCCTCGTGGTGCCGCATGAGACGCCCTACCCCGCCGAGGCCCCGGCGCGGGTCGTGGTCGGGGTCGAGGACCGCCCCGGCGAGAGCGCCATGGCCGGCTGGGCCTTCGAGGAGGCCGCCTCGCGCGGCGCCGCGATCCTGGCGCTGCACGCCGTGGGCGGCGAGTTCGGGTCCCCCCGCAGGCGCGTGATGGAGGACCTGGAGCTGTCGGAGGCCCTGGCCGGGCTGCGCGAGCACCATCCGGACGTCCGGGTCGAGCAGTTCGTCTCGGACCGCGCGGCGGCCCAGGCCCTCGTCGAGGCGTCGCGGTCGGCCGCCCTGGTGGTGGTCGGGGCCGCCCGCCGGACGGGCCGGATCGGCATGGCGCTGGGCCGGGTCAACCACGCGGTCCTGCACCACGCGCACTGCCCCGTGGTCGTGGTGCCCATCGACCGGTGACCGGCGCCGCCCGGCGGGACGTCCGCCGGGGAGAAGCGAGGAGGAGTTGACCATGTCCGATCCGATCATCGTCGGAGCCGACGGCTCCGTCCCCTCCGAACGGGCCGTGGCCTGGGCGGCCGACGAGGCCGCCCGGTACGGGCGCGCGCTGAGGATCCTGCACGCGGTGGAGCGGTGGGGGTTCGACGTGCCGCTCAACACCGCCCCCGGCGAGGTGGTCTCGCTGACGCGGCAGGGCGAGGAGGTGCTGGCCGCCGCCGAGCGCGTCGCGCACGCCCGGCGGCCGGAGGTGCCGGTGAGCCTGGAACTGGCGTCCGCGCGCACCGTCCGGGCACTGGCCGAGCACTCGGAGGAGGCGTTCGAGGTGGTGGTGGGCAGCCGCGGTCTCGGCGGGTTCGCGGGCCTGGTCCTCGGCTCGGTCGGGCTGGGCGCGGTCCGCCACTCCGCCTGCCCGGTCGTGGTGGTGCGCGGCGAACCGGCCGCCGAGCGCGGCGAGATCGCCGTGGGCGTCGGCCTCGGCGACGACTCCGCCGTGCTGGGGTACGCGTTCCGGGCCGCCGCCGTGCGGGAGGCGAGGCTGCGCGTCGTGCACGCCTGGCCGTTCCCCGCGGTCCTGGACGGGCACGGAGAGAACCTCGACCTCCGGCGCTTCGAGGAGCGGGCCCGGTGGCGCGTCATCGAGGCGCACGCGCCCCTGCGCAAGAGCTTCCCCGGGGTGGAGGTCGTGGAGGACCTCGTGCAGGACAACCCCGCCGCCGCGCTCGTCGCCGCGTCCCGCGACGTCGACCTGGTGATCGCCGGCGATGAGGACCATCAGGCTGGTCAGCAGCACGTTCCAGGTGAAGATCGGGAGCCGGAACATCACCATGCCCGGGGCGCGCATCGCGATGATCGTGGAGATCATGTTCACCGAGGTCAGGATCGTCCCCAGGCCCGACAGGATCAGTCCCATGGCCCACATGTCGCCGCCCTGGTTCGGCGTGTACGTCTGGGTGGACAGGGGCGTGTAGGCGAACCAGCCGAAGCCGGGGGCCCCGCCCGGCATGATGAACGAGGCCAGCACCATGAGCGCGCCGAACAGGAACAGGTAGTAGGTGAGCGCGTTCATCCGCGGGAAGGCCACGTCCGGCGCGCCGATCTGCAGCGGGACGAGCACGTTGGCGAACCCGGCGAAGAGCGGGGTGGCGAACAGCAGCATCATGATCGTGCCGTGGATGGTGAACAGCTCGTTGTAGGTCTGGTTGCTCACCACCTGCTTGCCGGGCTCCAGCAGTTCGGCCCGCATCAGCATGGCCATGAGCCCGGCGGCCAGGAACATCCCGAACGACGTTCCCAGATAGAGGTAGCCGACCATCTTGTGGTCGGTCGTCGCCAGCACGTGGCCGATTCTCGTTCCCTTGCGGTGCCGCGCGAGCGCGTCGGCGACGCTGGTGTCCTGCCGCCCCTGCACGGTCGTCATCCCGGCCCTCCCCTCCCCCCGTCCGGCCCCATCCGGCCACTTGCCGCGCACGCCGGTTTCAAACGCGGCGGGAGGGGGCCGAGGTGGCCCTGAAATCCGGCATTTCTCCTTAAAGACCCACAAGCCGATGGCCTGGGGAATCGGGCGAGGGATGAAGGCGCGAAGTTCGGGAAAGCGCCGAAGAAAGGCACGTTCGAAGGAGCCCCCCGTGCGAGACGAGAAGCTCACCCCCCGGGCCCGGGAGCCCGCCGGACCACCGCGCCCGCGGGACGCCGGCGGGCAGGCCGGTGTCGCGGCCGCGCGCGACGAGGCCGCACGCGCGCTCGACCGGCTGGACGCCGCGCGCAGGAGGATGGCGCGGGCGCAACGCGAGACCGGTGCCGGCGCCGGCGCGCCGCCGGCGGACGAGCGGCGGCTCGCGGAAGCCGCGCACGCTCTGGCGGAGGCCGCACGCGAACTCGCCCGGCTCGTCCGCGACCACGGTCCGCGTCCCAGCACCGGCACCGGCACCGGCACCCGGGAACGCACCCGGCGCCCGGGCAGCGGCGAGCCGCTCGTGACCCTCGACCTGGCCCACCGCTTTGGGCCCGGCTGGCGGCTGTACCAGTTCACGACCGCGGACCGTGACGCCCACCGCTGGCATCTGCGCCACGACGGGCACGCCGCCGGGACCGTGACGCACGTCCTGAACCTGCGCGGCCGCAGGACGGGCTGGGAGGCCTACGACGCCCGCGGATTCCGGCTGCGCCCCGAACCGGGGCCGGACGCGTACCCGCCCGCCATGCCCTCCCTCTGGGCGACCAGGACGGCGGCCGTGCGCGCCGTCGCGCGGGCCCACCGCTGCCCCTGACGGCCGGGCGCGGACGTTTCGCCCCGGCCGCCCGGGTAGGGCCGCCTGGGACGGAGCCCGTCCCACCGAAGGAGCACGATGAAGGCTGTCACCTGGCACGGCAAGCGCGACGTCCGCGTCGACGAGGTCCCCGATCCGAAGATCAAGGAGGCGAACGACGCGGTCATCCGGGTCACCTCGACCGGCATCTGCGGATCGGACCTTCACCTGTACGAGGTGCTCGGGCCGTTCATGAGCGAGGGCGACATCCTCGGCCACGAGCCGATGGGCGTCGTCGAGGAGACCGGGCCGGACGTCACCCACGTCCGCCCCGGCGACCGCGTGGTCATCCCGTTCAACATCGCGTGCGGGCACTGCCACATGTGCGGCCTCGATCTGTACGCCCAGTGCGAGACGACGCAGGTCCGCGAGCAGAACACCGGCGCGGCCCTGTTCGGCTACACGCGGCTGTACGGGCAGGTGCCCGGCGGGCAGGCCGAGTACCTGCGGGTACCGCAGGCCCAGTTCGGGCCGATCAAGGTGCCCGAGGGGCCGCCGGACGAGCGGTTCGTCTACCTGTCGGACGTGCTCCCCACGTCCTGGCAGGCGGTGGCCTTCGCCGACATCCCCGAGGGCGGATCGGTCACCGTGCTCGGGCTCGGCCCGATCGGGCAGATGTCGGCCCGCGTGGCCCGCCATCTCGGCCACCGGGTGATCGCGGTCGACCTCGTCCCGGAGCGGCTGGAGATGGCGCGCCGGCACGGGATCGAGGTGATCGACGCCTCCGATGCCGACGACGTGCCGGACGCGGTCCGGCAGCTCACCGGCGGGCGCGGCACCGACTCGGTGATCGACGCCGTCGGCATGGAGGCGCACGGCTCCCCCGGCGCCAAGATCGCTCAGGCCCTCACCGGGCTCATGCCGGGCAACTCCGCCGCGCCGCTGATGGCGCGGGTCGGGGTGGACCGGCTCGCGGCGCTCACCACGGCCATCGAGGTCGTGCGGCGGGGCGGGACGATCTCCCTCAGCGGCGTGTACGGCGGCATGACGGACCCGCTGCCGATGATGCAGATGTTCGACAAGGGCGTCACCCTGCGCATGGGCCAGGCCCACGTGAAGCGCTGGATCGACGACCTGATGCCGCTCGTCGCCGACGACGCCGACCCGCTCGGCGTGATGGACCTCGCCACGCACCGCTGGCCGCTGGAGAAGGCGCCCGAGGCCTACGAGATGTTCCAGAAGAAGCGGGACGGCGCCGTCAAGATCCTGCTGCGGCCGGGCACGTGACGGCGCCCGCCGGGTGATCGCGGACCAGGGCCGCCCGCCCTAGGCTTTCCGGCACGTCCTCGGGCGTGCCGATGACCGAGGCTCTGGAGGTGGACCCGATGCACCCGTTCCGCGCCGCCATCGAGAAGGGCGACCTGGACGCCCTTCCGGCGCTGCTGGCCGAGGACGTGACATTCCTCAGCCCGGTGGCGTTCGCGCCGTACGAGGGACGTGCCACGGCCACCGCGATCCTGCGCGCGGTGACCCGGGTCTTCGCCGACTTCCGCTACGTCCGCGAGATCGGCGGCGGCCGAGACCACGCGCTGGTCTTCAAGGCGCGGATCGGCGACCGCGAGGTGCACGGCTGCGACTTCCTGCACCACGACGACGCCGGGCTCATCGACGAGTTCTGCGTCATGGTCCGGCCGCTGTCGGGCGCGCAGGCGCTCGCGGACGCGATGGCGGTGCAGTACGAGAACGTCAGACGCGAGATGGGCCTCGCCTGACCCCGGGCCTCCCTTCAGACGCTCACCGGCGAGGGGAGGGAGCCGTCCTCGGCGCGGCGGCCCTCGTGCTCGAGGCGCGCCAGCCGGGCCGAGGTGAGGGCGGCGCGGAACAACTGGAGGCCGCGCGCGGAGCTCGGGTCGACGCCGGACAGGGCCCGGATGCGGTCCAGCCGGTAGTGCAGCGTGCGGCGGTGGATCCACAGCTCCCGCGCGGCGCGCTCGCGGTCGAGGTTGCAGGCGAGCAGCACCTCCAGCGTCCGCCGCAGGTCGGTGCCGGCGTCGAGCGGGGACAGCACGGCGGCGAGCCGCCCGCGGATCGCGGGCTGCCCGAGGATCGCCAGCTCGACGAGCAGCTCGTCGGCCCCGTAGGGGCGGTCCTCGGCGTCCGGGATGGCCTTGGCGATCGTCAGGACGCGGGAGGCCTCCTCCAGCGCCGCCGGGATGCCGGCGACGCCGCGCCGGCAGGACCGGGCGGCGTGCACGGGCCCGCGCGAACGGGCGGCGAGGCCCGCGGTGAACTCGGCGGCCAGGTCCTCCGCGCGCAGCGGTTCGGCGGCCGGGAACAGCACGGTCAGCCCCTCCGGGCCGCCGGAGTACAGCACGCCCTCCCAGGACTCGAGGCGCTCGCTCTCCCGCGCCCAGTGCTCCTCCGCCAGCGCGGGGGCCTCGCACCGCAGGACGAGGTAGGCGGGCGCGAGGCGGACGCCGGCCGCGTCGGCGATCACTCCGGCGGGAGCGCCGTCGATCAGGGTCTCGGCGAGGAGCCGGCGCAGCGGCCGCGATCTCGTCCCCTCGCGGGGCGCCTCCGCGTACCCCTGGATGCAGGCCTCCCGCGCGCCGGCCGCGAGCCGGGCCGCGTGCGCGGTCAGCTCGGCCATCTCGGTGAAGCAGCCGGGCGGCGCGACCGTCCAGCAGGACCGCGCCGCGGCGGCGAGGGCCAGGTCCCACGCCTCCGACAGCACCGGCAGCGGGATCGCCTGCCGGGCCGCGAGGACGCCGAGGTCGCGGAAGCGGCCGCGGTCGTCCTCGGGGAGGGGCGACCGGCGCAGGACGAGGCCGAGCAGCCGGGCGCAGGTCTCCCGGCGCCCGCCGAACATCGGGCCCGCCGCCCGGCGGATCGGCTGGTAGGCGGGGTGGCCGTGCAGCGCCTCCCGGATCGCCGTGGCGACCCGCGGGCAGTGCGCGGCGAGGACTTCCGGGAGGCCGCCGGAAACGGTCATCGACGATCCTCCCCTAGGCCGCGGCCAGCGGCAGCCCGGGCAGGTGGCCGACGGTCCCCTCGACCGCCCGGTGCAGCTCCCGGACGCAGCCCGGATCGCCGCCGAGCATGTCGAGCAGGCCGTGGGCGCGCCCGGCCAGCGGCGCGACGGAGGCGGCGTGGGACTCGGCGACCTCCTCGTCGAGCATCCAGGCGGCCATCTCGGCGCGTGCGGACGCCGAGTGGCGGGCGGAGGCGTGCAGCGCGAGGGCCTCGCGGCGCCGCGCGGGCGGCAGCCCGGCCAGCAGGTGGACGAGCAGGTGCGTGGCGGTGCCGGCGGCGAGGCCCTCGTGCCGCCCGGAGACGAGGTCGCGCCGGTCGTCGGCGAGCCGGCACAGCACGCCGAACGCGCGGCCGTACGCCCGCCAGCCCGCGACCCGGTGGTCGTCCGCTCCGGCGAGGCGCGCCGCCGAGGCCGCGGCCATCGCGTAGGGCGCGCCGGTCCTGCCCTCGTAGCCGCGCAGCACCGACTCGCAGGTGGCGTTCGGCGCCCGCTCGGCGAGGTCGCGGAGACGCCCGTCGACGGCGTCCACCCAGGCGCGCGAGAGCTCGTCCGCGAGCGCGGCGCGCACGGCGGCGCCGACGGGCATGCCAGCGATGAGCCGGCCGGGCAGCTGGCCGCCGACGGCCAGCGCGGTGAGCACCCTCCCGCCGGCGGCGGCGCCCGCGGGGGACGGCGCGCCGGCGGAGGTGAGGTCGTCGAGGTGGCGCGCCGACGCCCACCAGAGCAGGTGCAGCACGGCGACGGGCATGGCGGGGCCCGGCGCGCCGGTCTCCGCCCCGTGCACCAGCAGCGGCAGCGTGATCACTTCTCTCACGCCCGGACGCGGGCCCTCGGCCCGGACGAGCCCGAAGAACTCCACGAGGAACTCCGACATGGCGCCCCCGACCATCTCGCGGCCCCCGTCGACGCCCATCGCGAGGCCCTCGGCGAGCAGCTCGCACAGCCGCGCCATCTCCACCTCGACCTCGGCGATCGCCCGTTCCTGGGCGGCTCTGCCGAACGCTCCCTCGTCCACGTGCCAACTCCTCTGCTGCGGGGTGTCGCGAGCCGTGCCGGCGCCGCCGTCCGGCTCGATCCGGGCGCCGCCGGGAACGCCGGCTCACGAAATCGAGCGATGACGGACCCGGCCATGCGCGTTTCCTTTTTCCGGCCCGACGCTCGCCGACCCGCTCAGGACGTTCGTGTGGCAGCTCTACGCCGAGTCGGGCCTGTTCGACCCCGACAAGCCGCTGCGGGA
>NZ_JBEZJP010000074.1:0-25450 GCF_040653175.1 Actinomadura sp. NPDC048032 | reverse complement strand
CGGGAAGTACCGGGTGTTCTCCTCGAAGAGGTCGAACACGGAGGTGATCCAGCGTTCGCCGAACCAGACGCGGGGGCGGACGCCCTGGCTCTTCAGCTCGTCGGGGCGGGTGTCGGTGGCCTGCTCGAACAGGGTGATGCGGGTCTCGTGCCAGAGCCGGTGCCCGAACAGGAACGGCGAGTTGGCGCCCATCGCGACCTGGGCGCCGGCGATGGCCTGGGCCGCGTTCCAGTAGGCGCCGAACTCGTCGGGACTGACCTGGAGGTGGAACTGGACGCTGGTGCAGGCGGCCTCGGGGATGATCGTGTCGGTGTGCATGCGCAGCGGCTCGGGGCCGTCGATGGCGATGCGCATCTCCTCCCCGCGGGCGGCGAAGATCTGGTCGTTCAGCATCTTGTAGCGCGCGTTGGCCGACAGGGTCTCCTCGCCGATGTCGGTGCGCCGCAGGGTCGGCAGGATGCCGATCATCACGAGCCGGCCGCCGACCTCGCGGGCGCGGTCGTCGGCGTGCGCGAGATGGTCGCGGACCTCCGTCTCCAGGGCTCCGGTGCCCTCGCCGCCGAGCTCGCGGGGCGGGATGTTGATCTCAAGGTTGAACTGGCCCAGCTCGGTCGCCCACGCCGGGTCCGCGATCGCCTTGAGCACGTCCGCGTTGCGCATCAGCGGGTCGCCGAGCGAGTCGATCAGGTTGAGCTCGATCTCCAGGCCTATGTGCGGGCGCTCGAAGTCGAACTGGGATTCGCCCAGCATCCGGGCCAGTACGTCGAGGCACCTGCGCACCTTGTCGCGATACCGCCGCCGGTCCTCGCCGCTGATGGCGACCGAAGCCACGTCCCTGCCCATGTGTGTCCGTCCCTGTACTCCGGAGGGAATCGTCATAAAACGGGATGTCCCAGTAAGCGAAGGTGAAAACACGGCGTGCAGTTTCGGGCTCCCCGTTTCGTGACCGGCCGGTAGCGTGTGTCGTCCTGCCGGGAAGCCGGTACGTCGGTCGTGGAGGACCCATGCGCATGCGCCCCCGGTCCATCCGGGCCAGGGACACGCTCGTCGCCGCCGTGATCGCCGCACTGGTGCTGGGCGTCACCGCGATCGGCGTGGACGTCGCCGTGCGCAGCACCGTCAAGGCGGAACTGCTGCGCCGGACGCAGGTGGACGCCCGGCGCGTCAGCGGCGGCGTGCGCGACGGGACGCTGGAGGGCGCGATCCGCGACGGCTCCCGCGGCCGCGTGCTGATCCAGGTCGTCGAGCCCGGCGGGCGGGTGACGAACGCCACACCCGCCGCAACGGACAGGCCGCCGGTGAGCAGATTCTGGCCGCCGAGCAACATGCGGGTCCAGGACTTCAGCGAGTGCCGCGGACGGTGGCCGCACCGCGAATGCTTCGTGGCCGAGGCCATCCGCGTGAGCACCGCGCCCGACTCCGTCGTCGTGTACGCGGCCGCGCGGCAGCCGTCCTACCTCGTGAACGGTCTGCTGGAGGGGATGCTCGGCTCGGGCGTGCTGCTGCTGGCAGCGGTCGCCGCGGGGATCACCTGGCGCGTCGTCGGGCGCACGCTCGGCCCCGTCGAGGCGATCCGGGCGCAGCTCGCGGAGATCAGCGCCACCGACCTCAGCCGCCGGGTGCCGCAGCCGCCGGGCCAGGACGAGATCGCCCAGCTCGCCCGGACCGCCAACGAGACGCTGGACCGGCTGGAGCGGGCCGTCGCGCGGCAGCGGCAGTTCGCCTCCGACGCCTCGCACGAGCTGCGCACCCCGATCGCCGGGCTCCGGGCCAACCTGGAGGACGCCTCCATGCACCCGGAGGACAACGACCTGCGGGGCGTCATCGCGTCGGCGCTGCGCGACACCGACCGGCTGGAGTCGATCGTCACCGACCTCCTCCTGCTCGCCCGCATCGGCACCGGCGGGACCGCGGCGCAGGAGCCGATCGACCTGGCCGCGCTCGCCGGCGCCGAGGTCGGCCGCCGCCCGTCAGAGCTGAAGATCGTCACCGAGCTGTCCCCCGGCGTCGTGGTGCGCGGGGTGCGGATGCAGCTCGTCCGGCTGCTCGGCAACCTTCTCGACAACGCCGAGCGCTACGCCGGGTCGCGCGTGACGGTGGAGGTGGGCAGGCGGGACGGGCGGGCGCTGCTCGTCGTCACCGACGACGGCGCCGGCATCGCGCCCGCCGACCGGGAGCGCGTGTTCGAGCGCTTCACCCGCCTGGACACCGCGCGCAGCCGCGGGGCGGGCGGCGCCGGCCTCGGCCTCGCGATCGCCCGCGAGATCGCCCGGGCGCACGGCGGGACGCTGCGGATCGAGGACCACCCGTCCGGCGCCCGGTTCGCCCTGCGCCTGCCCCTGGAATAGCGAAAGGGCCGCCCGGTGGGCGGCCCTTTCGGCAGTGGCGGGAGAGCTCAGGCGCGGACGGCCTGGACCTCCAGCTGGATGTCGACCTTGTCGCCGAGCAGGGCCTTGTCGCCCTTCAGCGGCACGTTGAACTCGATGCCCCAGTCCTTGCGGTTGATCGTGGTGGCGGCGGAGAAGCCGGCGCGGGTGCCGCCCCACGGGTCCTCGCCGACGCCGTTGTACTCGACCGTGAGGGTGATCGGGCGGGTGACGTCCTTGATCGTCAGCTCGCCGTCCAGGAGGTACTCGCCGTCCTGCGCGCGGACGCCCTTGGTCGTGAAGGTCATGACCGGGTGGTTCTCCACGTCCAGGACGTCCGAGGTCCGCACGTGGGCGTCCCGGTCGGCGTTGCGGGTGTCGATCGAGGCGACCTTGATCTCCGCGGTGGCGGTGGACTCCGACAGCTCCTCGGCGATCTGCACGGACCCGGTGAAGTCGGTGAACGTTCCGCGCACCTTGGTCATCAGGTGCCGGATCACGAACGTGACCTCCGAGTGGGCGGGGTCGATGTTCCAGGTTCCGACGGTCAGCTCGGGGGCGACGGCGGCGATGCTCATGGGGTCTCCCTGGTCAAATGCTTGAATCTTCAACGAACACGTCGAAGGTTAGTTGAGGGTTCAAACAGCTGTCAATCCCCGCTTGTTCCCGGCCGGCCGCACGGATCGGCGAGGGCCCGCGGAGCACGGACCGCGATTCCTTCCCCACACCGTGCAACCTTCCCGTGCCCTCGCGCGTAGAGAGCGGGCACAGAGGCGTGCCGGAGCCCCTCTCCGGCGGGATCACTTGGAGTTTTTCGTGAGCGACGAACCACCGCGCGCCGCCGGGCGGACGGCCCGGACGGCGGCACCGGCCCTGCTGGTGACGGCCCTGCTCGTGACCGGCTGCGGGGGCGGCCACAAGGGGGCGTCCGCCGGCGCCTCCCCCGCCGGCGGCCTGGAGAAGCTGCCCGAGGCCACCACGTACACGACGCTGGACGACCTGCCCCTGGACGCGGCCCCGTCCGGCAAGAGCGACGGGACCGTGGTGCATCCGGACAACGCCGTCCCCGTGTCGGCGAAGCCGGGCGCGCCCGCCGTGGCGGAACTGCCGAGCACCCAGCTCAAGGGCCCCACCTGGGTGCCCGTTCTGGAGAGCCGCCCGGGGTGGCGGCGGGTGCTGCTGCCGAGCCGCCCGAACGGCGTGACCGGCTGGATCCCCGACTCCGGCCTGAAGGCCGCGCGCAGCTCCAGCGCCGTCAAGGTGGACCTCGGCGACAGGAAGCTGACCCTGTTCCGGGGCGGCCGCCAGGTCGGCAGCTGGCCCGTGGCGGTCGGCGCGCCGAAGACGCCGACGCCCACCGGCCGGACGTTCATGCTCGCCTCGCTCGCCCCCGATAAGCCCACCTACAGCCCGCTGATCCTGCCCGTCGGGGCGCACTCGGCCACCCTCGACACCTTCGGCGGCGGCCCCGGGACGGTCGCGTTCCACGGCTGGCCGACGAAGTCGGTCTTCGGCAAGGCCGTCACGCACGGCTGCGTGCGGGTGCCCGCCGACGCGCTGAAGCAGCTCGCCCAGGTCCCGCTCGGCACGCCCGTCCAGATCACGGACTGACGATCCCGCGATCCACCCGGCCGCACGGCCGGGCGGCCCGAACCCCACCCCATCCCCCAAGAACACGAACCCCCTGAGGAGAGAACCGTGCGTTTGCAGGCACTCACCAAGTGCGCGGCCGTCGCCGGCGCGCTGGCCCTGCCGTTCGCCCTGTCCGCCGCCCCCGCCTCCGCCACCCCCGGCGGCGCCGGCTCGGCGGTCGCCATCTCCGCCACCGGCTCCGTCGTCGTCCCGCCGACGTCCTCGGTGGCGTCCTCGGCGCAGCGGCCCACCAGCAAGAGCGTGGCGGAGCTGCCCGCCAACCCGCTCGTCCAGGCGCGGCTGCTGAACGGCTCCGCCTGGGCCGGGCACGGCCGCGCGTCCGTCGCCGACCTGCGGGTCGCCAAGCTCGGCCTGTCCGCGCACGCCGTCTCCGCCAAGTGCGAGAACGGCACCGGAGTCTCCCACGTGGTGGGCGCGACGCTCGGCACCCGGGCGCTGAAGCTCGGCGCGACGCCCAACACCACCGTCACCACCGACCTGAAGGGCCTCGGCAACGTCACGGTCACGCTGAACAAGCAGGTCCGCGGGCACGACGGGAACCTCACGGTCACCGCGATCGAGGTGTCGGCGACCCTGGCGGGCAAGACGCAGACGATCAGCATCGCGTCCGCGAGCTGCGGCAAGAGCCGGCCGGGCCAGCCGGGGCAGCCGAGCCAGCCCGGTCAGCCGTCCCAGCCGTCGCAGCCGGGCCAGCCCACGCCGCCTTCGGCCCCGCCCGGTGAGGCCCCCGCCCCGACCCCGGTTCCCGGCGACCTCCCGGTGACCGGCTGAGTCGAGCCGGCATGAGGCCGGGGTCCGCGCACTCAGGTGCGCGGGCCCCGGCCTTTTCGCGTGCGGGCCCTCAGCGGGCGGGACGCCGGAAGGTCGCGCGGTAGTCCTTCGGGCGCCGCCCGGTGTGCCGGGCGAAGAGGGCCGCGAAGGTCCCGGCGTCGCGGTACCCGACCGCGGCGGCGACGGCGGCGACCGTCCGGTCCGTGGTCTCCAGGAGGTGGCAGGCGCGCCGGACGCGGGCCGACTGGAGGTACTCCAGCGGGCTCTGGCCCGTCTCGTCGGCGAAGCGCCGCAGCAGGGTCCGGGTGCTGACGTTGAACGCGTCCGCCAGCGCGGCGAGGTCGTACCGGGCGGCGAGGCTCTGGTCGAGGTGCCGCATGACCCGGCGGGAGAACTCGTGTCCGGGACGCGGGAGGAGACGGGCGTCGACGTAGGGGGCCTGGGACGAGCGCGCGTCGTCCACGAGCGCCATCCGCGCGGTCGCCCGCGCCACGCCGGCGCCGCTGTGCCGGCGCACCAGTTCCAGGGCGAAGTCGTACATGGCGCTGAACGCCGCCGTGGTCGTCACCCCCGCGTCGGTGACGACCAGGAGGTCGGGCCGGACGTCGGCGCCGGGGCAGCGCCGGGCCAGCTCGTCCGCGAACAGCCACGCCGTCGTGGCCCGGCGCCGGTCGAGCAGCCCCGCCGCGGCGAGCAGGAACGCGCCGACGCAGATCGAGACCACCGCGCCTCCCGCGGCGGCGTGCGAGCGGACGGCCGCGATCTCCGGGGCCAGCCCGGCGAGCTTCGCGTCCACGTCGAGGCCCGGACGCAGCTCGAACCCCGGCACGACGAGGACGTCGACCTCCCGGAGCGGGGAGGCGGCCAGCGCCACGCCTCCCGAGGCGACGACGCGGCGGCGCGGCGAGACCACCGCCACGTCGTAGCCGGCGCGATCCGGACCGGCGACGTGCCCGGCCATCGTCAGCAGGTCGGGCACGCCGAACACCTCCGAAGCGAAGCAGCCCGGATAGGCCAGCACCCCCACCCGCAACGCGCCCATGCCCGCCTCCCGCCGTCACCCGCGATGGCGAGATTACCCCCGCACATGGCGATCCGGCCTCTCCCGGCAAGGCGTGCCGCCCGGCCACGCTGTCCCCATGAACACCGAGGAACCGACGAGTGCCGAGAACACCCCCGGCGCCGACGAGAGCACGGGCGCCGACCAGAGCCCCGCCGTCGACCAGGCCGCGAAAGCCGGCGGCGTCGTGGCCGGTGCCGGCGGGCACCTTGACGATGCGATCGCCGACTTCTCGCGGCGGCAGGTGGACGTGGACGGGGTGGCGAAGACGGTCTACGTCGCGGGCACCGGCCCGGCCGTCGTGCTGATGCCTGAGATGCCCGGCATCAGTCCGGACGTCCTGCGGCTGGCGCGGTGGGTGCGGGACGCGGGCTTCACCGTCCACGTGCCGTCGCTCTTCGGCCGCGACGGCGCCTACCCCACGGTCGAGGACGGCGAGCGGGTCGTCCGCCGGGCCTGCGTGAGCGCCGAGTTCCGGGCGTTCGCCGGGGGCGGCACCAGCCCCGTCACGGCGTGGCTGCGCGGGCTCGCCCGCCGGGCCCACGCCGAGTGCGGCGGGCCGGGGGTCGGCGCGATCGGGCTCTGCTTCACCGGGAACTTCGCCCTCACCATGGCGCTGGAACCGGCCGTCATAGCGCCGGTCGTCAACCACCCGTCACTGCCGCTGGACGACCCCGCCGGCCTGGAACTCGGCGACGACGACGCCCGCGCGCTCAAGGAGCGCGTCGCGCGCGACGGCCTGACCGTCCTCGCCTACCGCTTCGACGACGACCGGTGGTGCACAGGTCAGAGGTTCGCCGCCTACCGGGCTCTGCTCGGCGACGCCTTCGACGGACGCGTGCTCCCGGGCGGCGTCGCGAACACCGAGCCGCCGCCGTTCTTCCGCGACGTGGTCGCGACCCCCCACAGCGTCGTCACCGCGCATCTCGTGGACGAGGACGGCCACCCCACGCTCCAGGCCCGAGACGAGATCCTCACCTACCTGACCGACCGCCTGAAGCCGTAGAGGCCGTCTTCCCGAAAGCGCGACGGAGCAGTCCGGCCGGGCTCACTTGCTGGAGACGCTCCACGCGCCTTCGCCGGCCGCGGCGGCGTCGCCGAAGGCGGTCCACGCGGTGTCGTCGACCTTGAGGGCGTCGAGGAGGTAGGCGGAGATCGCATCGGCGACGAGGGCGACGCGGGCGGGGTTCTCGTCGGTGGTCTCGGCGACCGCCTCGCCGGCGACGCCGCCCAGGGTGTGCTCGCCCTCGGCGACGACGAGCAGGCTCTTCGGGGACGGGCTGAGGCGGTAGGCGTCGGTGAACCACTCCGGCCCCCGGGTGGAGAGCCGTGACCGGTCCTCGCCGCCCGCGACGACCAGGGCCGGGGCGGTCATGGTGGAGTAGTCCGGCCTCATGAACGGAAGGTGTTCGGCGGCGAACGGGGTGAGCGAGTCGCCGGTCCCGGTCGCGGCGATCAGCGCGCCGGCCGAGACCGCGGGGTGGGAGAAGTCCTCTCCGGGAACGCCGTCGGCGTCGAGCACGCGCGCGCCGAGGATCGCGCCGGTGGTCTGGGCGCCCCAGGAGTGGCCGACGACCGCGATGCGCTCGCGGTCGACGCGGGCCTCCAGGCCGCCGGCCTGGGCGAGGATGTCGCCGAGGCAGTCGAGGATCGCGTGAAGGTCGGAGATCCGGGCGCGCCAGATCGTGGCGAAGCGCGGGTCGTCCCAACCGATGGCGTTGCGGCGGGAGTCAAGGTGGGTGGGCTGCACCACGAGGAACCCGGCCGCAGCCCACCGGTCGACGAGGGGCTCGTACGCGTCCAGGGACCATGCGTTGCCGTGGGAGAACACGATGACCGGCAGGTTCCGGCCCGACATCGGGGCGGTGACCTTCACCTGCAGGTCGACGCCGCGGCCGGGCGCGGGGACGGTGATGGGCTTGACGGAGACGATCCGCTGGCCGAGCTGACGATGGGACATGGGAGACCTGCGCTTTCTCCATGGATCGCTCTGCCATACTTTGGCGGAGCGCTGTTCCGCCAAAGTAGCGGAACATTGTTCCGCGAGCAAAAGGAGGGTCCCGTGCCGGAACCGGTCGGAGTGCGCCGAGCACAGGCGCAGCGCACCCGCAGCGGCGTGCTGGCGGCCGCGGCGGCGGTCTTCGTGGAACAGGGCGTCCAGGCGCCCGTCCGCGACATCGCCGAACGCGCCGGCGTCGGCGTCGGCACGATCTACCGGAACTTCCCGACCCGGGCGGATCTCGTCACCGCCGTCTACCGGCACCAGATCGACACGGCCACCGCACTCGCCCCCCGGCTCCTGGAGGAGTCGGCCTCCCCGTTCACCGCCCTGACCCGCTGGGTAGACGCGTTCGTCGAGTTCCTCGTGACCAAGCACGGTCTCGGAGCCGCTCTGGGGTCGGGGGATCCAGGGCTGGAGAACCTCCACGCCCTGATGCTCGACACCCTGGTCCCGGCGTGCGCGACGTTGCTCGATGCATGCGCCGCCGCCGGCGAACTCGGCCCCGACGTCTCCGCCTACACGCTCATGCGCGCCATCGGCAACCTCTGCATCACCGGCCCCGACTACGGCCAGGCCGACGCCAGGCGCATGGTCGCCACCCTCCTCACCGGATGCCGGCGCGAGGCATGAACCGGGGACGACCGATCACTCCAGATCCGCCTTCGGAGAACGGCCTAGGACGCGGCGGCCTCGGGACGGGCGCCGCGGAGCGGGTGCGCGCTGCCTTCCAGCAGGACCTTCGCCACGAGGGCGGGGTCGTCGGCCATGGGGACGTGGCCGCAGCCCTCCAGCCAGACGAAGCGGGCGTCGGGGAGGCGGCGCTGAGCGCGGATGGCCTGGCTGCGCAGGAGCAGGCGGTCCTTCGTGCCCCAGGCGATGGTCACGGGGACGTCGGCGCAGGAGCCGAGGAACCGGGTGGTGCGGCCCGCGCGGAGGGTGGGCTCGAAGCCCGGGGCGTCACGCATGGCGCGGGCGTCCCCCGCGAGGGTCTCGACGTCCATCAGGTCGGGACGGCCGTAGATCATGCCGAACATGAGCGTGCGGCGGCGCGGTGAGCGGGCCAGCCGGGTGAGGAACGTCTCGGGGACGCGGGCGCCGAGCCGCGACGCGCGCAGCACCGACATGCCGTAGCGGAACTCCAGGTTGTTGAAGAAGCCGGCGGGGGACAGCGCGGTCGCCGAGCTGGCGAGGCCGCGGTCGGCGGCTTCGAGGGCGAACAGGCCGCCGAGGGAGTTGCCCGCGATGTGCGGGCGGTCCAGTCCGAGGGCGGCGAAGGCGTCCGCGAGCGCGGAGACGGCCGTGTCCAGCGTGTAGGGGGCGCCGTCGGGCAGCGGCGGCGAGTCGCCGAACCCGGGCAGGTCGACCGCGACGACCTCGCGTTCGGCGGCGAGCAGGTCCATGACGGGGGCCCACCCCTGGCGGCGGTGGCCGATGCCGTGCAGCAGGACGAGGGGCGGCCCCTCGCCGCGGCGCTCGAAAGCGATGTTCACCCGCGCGTTGTCCACGGGCGAAGGGTAGGCCGGAAGTTACTCAGCGGTCACTAGTGATGCTCGTCACTGCGCACTCGGCGGGACGGCGGTGCTCCAGCGCGGCGCGCAGCTGTGCGCGGCCCCGGTGGATGCGGGATCGGACGGTGCCGAGCTTGACGTTCAGCGACGCGGCGATCTCCTCGTACGACAGGCCCTCGATGTCGCACAGGACGACGGCGGCGCGGTACTCCGGGGCGAGGCCGTCCAGCGCCTTCTGGATGTCGTGGTCGAGGTGACGCTCGTCGTAGGCCTGCGCGGGGCCCGGCTCGCGGCCCTGCAGGCGCTCGGCGGCGTCGTCGCCGAGGGAGTCGAACCGGATGCGCTGCTTGCGGCGGGCGCGGTCGAGGAACAGGTTCGTCGTGATCCGGTGCAGCCAGCCCTCGAACGTGCCGGGACTGTAGGAGGACAGGGAGCGGAAGACCCGGATGAAGACGTCCTGGGTGAGGTCCTCGGCGTCGTGGCGGTTGCCCGTCAGCCGGTACGCCAGCCGGAACACCCGGGTCGAGTGCTCGCTGACGATCTCCTCCCACGTCGGAGGGGTCCACGCCATCGCACCTGCGCTCACCACTACCCCCGTCTGATATTCAATCGTTACGACCAAGCATGCCGGTACCCAGATAAGAGCCGTGTAAGAACCTTGAGCGTGGCCGGATCAGGCACGTGAGATGTGACTCATCTCATTGGACTGGATGTCGACAAGGATTGAGTCGGCGCCGGTCCGCATGGAGGATCGGGGGCAGTCCCCCACCCCGAAACGCGAGGACGTGGCATGGCGCGAAGCTACAACCTGGCCGACCTGCTCGAGATCCTGGCCGCGGCGGGGCCGGACCGCCCCGCCCTGGTGGCGGGCGCCGAGCGGCGGACGTACCGGCAGCTCAGCGAGCGGGCGAGCCGCGTGGGGCACCATCTCGCCGAGGCCGGGGTGCGGCCGGGCGAGCACGTGGCGATCCTCGCCTACAACCGGGCCGAGTGGATCGAGGCGATGCTCGGCGCGTTCAAGATCCGCGCCGTGCCGATCCCGGTGAACTTCCGCTACGTCGCCGCCGAGCTGCGCCACGTCCTCGCCGACTCCGACTCGGTGGCGCTCGTCGGGGAGCGTTCGCTGCTGGCGAGGGTGGAGGAGATCCGCGGCGAGCTGCCGGCGCTGCGGCACGTCGTCGTGCTGGAGGACGGCTCCGCGGCCGAGATCCCCGGCGCGGTCGAGTACGAGAAGGCGCTCGCGGGCGCCGCCCCGGACGACGACTTCCCCGAGCGCTCCAGCGACGACCGCTACATCATGTACACGGGCGGGACGACGGGCTATCCGAAGGGCGTCGAGTGGCGCTGCGAGGACATCTTCTTCGGCGCGCTCGGCGGCGGGAACGTCCTCGGCGACCCCATCGGCAGCCCCGAGGAGCTGGCCGCCAACGCCGACCAGCCCGCCATGGCCGTGCTCGACTGCGCGCCCGTCATGCACGGCGCGGGCCAGTGGGTCGCGTTCATGGGTCTGTTCAGCGGCGCCAAGGTCGTCCTTTACACCGACCACGCGTTCGACGCCGACCGGGCCCTGAGGCTGCTCGCCGAGGAGCAGGCGAACGTGATGATGCTGGTCGGCGACGTCATGGCGCGCCCGGTCGCGAAGGCGCTCGCCTCCGGCGACCACGACACGTCCTCGCTGATGGCGATCGCGTCCGGCGGCGCGCCGCTGACCGAGGGGGCGAAGGCCGCCCTGCTGGAGCACCTGCCGAACATCATGTTCCTCGACAACTACGGCGCGTCGGAGACCGGCGCCTGCGGCCCGTCCGTGGGGGCCAAGGAGGGGACGGCCCGGTTCATGATGAAGCCCGGCATCACCGTCCTCGACGACGACCTGAACGTCGTGCGGCCCGGTGAGATCGGCAGGCTGGCCCGGAGCGGCCACATCCCGCTCGGCTACTACAACGACCCCGCGAAGACGGCGTCGACCTTCTTCACCGCCGCGGACGGGACGCGCTGGTCGGTCCCCGGCGACTTCGCGAGCCTGGAGGAGGACGGGACGATCACGCTGCTCGGCCGCGGCTCTCTCGTGATCAACACGGGCGGGGAGAAGGTGTACCCGGAGGAGGTCGAGGTCGCGCTCAAGGACCACCCGGCCGTGGAGGACGCGGTCGTCGTGGGCCTGCCGGACGAGCGGTTCGGGCAGCGCGTCGCCGCCGTCGTCGCCCCGCGTCCCGGCGCGACGGTGACCCTTGAGGATCTGACCGAGTACTGCCGCGAACGTCTCGCGGGTTACAAGCTTCCGCGGCAGATGACCCTGGTCGACGAGGTACAGCGAACCGCCGTCGGGAAGTCCGATTACAAGTGGGCCAAGAGCGTGCTCGCGTAGAGTCTTGGTAAAGCCACCGTGTGTGGGTTATACCACGCGCGGCCGCGCTTTCCCCGGCGAACGCCAGTCAAGAATCAATTGATGCCGAGGGAGCGTGCCTTGGGCGCGTTCCGGCGAATAACCGCCCCATGAGTGGGGATCGGCTGATACCGCTCGCGCGCCGGTATCGCCTGCTCTCTGTCGTCGGCAGAGGCGGCATGGGCACCGTCTGGCGGGCGTACGACGAGATGCTCGACCGGGACGTCGCGGTCAAGGAGGTCCACCTCCCGCCGCGCATCACCGAGAGCGAGCGCAGGGTGATGTGCAGGCGCCTGTTCTCCGAGGCCCGCGCGACCGCCGCCCTGCGCCATCCCGGCGTGGTCGCCGTGCACGACCTCATCATCGAGGACGGCCGCCCCTGGATCGTCATGGAGTTCCTGGAGTCGTGCTCCCTGCACAGGCTGGTCACGGAGGACGGCCCGCTCGGCGTGCGGCGGACGGCGGAGATCGGCGCGGCCGTCCTGTCGGTGCTCCGCGCGTCGCACTCGGCGGGCATCCTGCACCGCGACGTCAAGCCCAGCAACGTCCTGCTGTGCGACGACGGAAGGGTCCTGCTCAGCGACTTCGGCCTCGCCGTCCACACCGGCAAGGGCCCGCAGCCGGCCGACACCCTGCTCGCCGGGATCGAGGGCTCTCCCGCGTACCTCCCGCCGGAGCGGGTGAACGGCCTGCCGAGCGTGGAGGCGTCCGACCTGTGGTCGCTCGGCGCGACGCTCTACACGGCGGTCGAGGGCTTTTCGCCTTTCCTGCGCTGCCATG
The DNA here is from genome assembly GCF_040653175.1 of Actinomadura sp. NPDC048032. Classification (NCBI taxonomy): domain Bacteria; kingdom Bacillati; phylum Actinomycetota; class Actinomycetes; order Streptosporangiales; family Thermomonosporaceae; genus Actinomadura; species Actinomadura sp. NPDC048032. The sequence continues at coordinate 12,927 of NZ_JBEZJP010000074.1, read as the reverse complement.
CGCTCGCGTCGATGGTGGCGGTTCTCCTGGGCGACTATGCGCGCCCCGTCCGGGCCGGTCCGCTGGGTTCGGTGATCGAAGGACTGCTGCGGCAGCGGCCGGAGGACAGATTGACGGCCGAGGCCACCGCGGAAATGCTGCAAAGGGTCATCGGAACGGTTCCGGAACCCGGTTTCACCCGGGCGCCGGTGCCGCATCCCCGCCGTTTCTCCGCGCACCGCACCGTTCTGGGGCGCCGGGTGCCGTGGGCGCTCAGCGGCGCCTGGGTGTCGCGGGACGCGCCGAGGGCGCCGGTCCCGCGCGGGCCGCGGGTCCCGTGGACGCTGCGCGGCGGGAGGCCGCCGGGCGACCCGTCCGGCAAGCCGCCGTGCGGTTCGCGGCAGGCGGGGTGGCGGGTCCCGGCGCTGCCGTCGCGGCGGCCGCGGCCCGGGACGGTCGTCAGCGTGGCGCTGCTCGCGGCGCTCGCGGCCGGGGCGGGGACCTGGACGGCCCGGTGGACGTCGATCGGCAAGGGCGACGCGGTCGCGCTGCGCCCGGCGGCGGGCGTGTCGGTGAAGACGGCGAAGTATCACGAGGCGGGCGCCTATTCGGTGCGGGTGCCCGCGGGCTGGCAGGCGGAGCGGCGCGGCAGCGTGATGACCTGGAAGGACGTCGGCACGGGACGGGGGCTGCGCATCGCCCCGGCGCCCGGCGACCCGCTGACAGGGCTGCGCTCCGAGGAGCGCGGCGCCGTGGCGGGGCACCGCTATCCCGGCTACCAGCGGCTGCGGCTGGAACCGGTGCCCGAGGTCATCGACGGCGCCGCCGAATGGGAGTTCACCTGGCGGGACGGCGTGCACGACGCCGTCCGGCACGTGTTGTGCGGTCGCGCGGCCGGGTACGAGTTCTGCTTCCACGCGCCCGACCCGGAGTGGACGCCGGGCCAGCGCCTCTACGACAGGATCCTCAGTTCGTTCAGGCCGGAGAGCGGCGGCTGAGCCCCGGCCGGATCGCGGGGCCGGTCAGGTCGTGTGCTGGAGGCGCAGGAGGAACTCGGCGTTGGAGGAGGTGCCCTTCATCTTCTCCAGGAGCTGCTCGATGGCCGACTGCTTGTCCAGGCCCTGGAGGGCGCGGCGCAGGCGCCAGGAGAGGGCGAGCTCCTCGGGGGACATGAGCAGCTCGTCGCGGCGCGTCCCGGACGCCTCGATGTCGACGGCGGGGAACACGCGGCGGTCGGCGAGGCCCCGGTCGAGCTTCAGCTCCATGTTGCCGGTGCCCTTGTACTCCTCGAAGAAGACGTCGTCCATGCGGGACCCCGTCTCTACCAGGGCGGTGGCGAGGATGGTGAGCGAGCCGCCGTTCTCGATGTTGCGGGCGGCGCCGAAGAACTTCTTCGGCGGGTAGATCGCGGTCGTCGCGACGCCGCCGGCGAGGATGCGGCTGCTGGAGGGCGCCGCGAGGTTGTAGGCGCGGCCGAGCCGGGTGATCGAGTCGAGCAGCATCACGACGTCGTGGCCCTGCTCGACGAGGCGCTTGGCCCGCTCCACGGCGAGCTCGGCGAGCGCGGTGTGGTCGCGCGCGGGACGGTCGAAGGTCGAGTGGATCACCTCGCCGCGCACGGTCCGCTGCAGGTCGGTGACCTCCTCGGGCCGCTCGTCGATGAGCACGACCATGAGGTGGACCTCGGGGTTGTTCTCCGCGATGGCGTTCGCGACGGACTGCAGCACCATCGTCTTGCCGACCTTCGGCGGCGACACGATGAGCCCGCGCTGCCCCTTGCCGATCGGCGCGACCAGGTCGATGACGCGGGTCGCGAGGGGGCCGGTGTCGAGGCGCAGCCGCTCCTCGGGGAACAGCGGGGTGAGGGCGCCGAACTCGGGCCGGTTCGCCGCCTCCGCGACCGGGAGGCCGTTCACCGTCTCGACGCGGACGAGGGTGGGGGAGTCGCCCCGGCCCTGCTTGGGCGCCTTGGCGAAACCGGCGACCACGTCGCCGGGACGCAGGTGGTGGGCCCTGACCTGGGCGAGGGAGACGTGCACGTCCTCCGGGCCGGCGAGGTAGCCGGACGTGCGGACGAACGCGTGCTTGTCCTGGAGGGACAGCAGGCCGTGGAAGGGGACGGTCGGGCCGTCGTCGGCCGGGCGCCGCGGCTGCCGGCCGTCCTTGCGGGCGCTCTGCGCGGACACGGCGTGCGCGCCGCGTGCGGGGGCCTTGCGGCCTGCCGCGGGTTCTGATTCGAGTGTGGGGGCGGACATACAAGTCCCTTCTCAGGCGGGCGCGCGGCGGGCGGCGCCGCCCGGAGTCGAAGTCCGCGTACGGCGGCGGAACCCGCGGCGCGTACGCGAGAGGAATGCGAAGGATGCAGCTCGGTCCACCGGGCTGACGTCGGCTCCCTTGTGCGGTGGCCCCGCACGCCGTGTGCGCGCCGGACCGAAACTCACCGGGCGCTCAGATGGCCCGGGCGGGGAAGAGACGTCCTCGACGTGAGTCGTGTGAATCCAAGGACGTTGCCTCGACAGTACAGCAATCGAGGGCGTTTTCGCATTCCCCGATTTCGGTGGCGGCTTTCACGCGGAGGTCCCCCTGCGTCCGTCCGGCGCCGCGGCGTCCCCCCGTCGCGGCCCCGGTGCTCATGCTGACGATGGTTATGACTACCGGACGGGCCTCCAGGTTCCGACGGCCCGACGGCCCTCCCGCGGCGGGCGCCGGGTCCTGGGCGAATACGATGAGCCGCGCTGCGCGGGGCGAGGGAGGACGATGGGCGAGGGGCTGCGGTTCGAGGCGGCCGGAGGCGTCGGGACGATCACGATCGACCGGCCGGCCAAGCGGAACGCCATGTCGGCGGACATGTGGCGGGCGCTGCCCGGCATCCTGGACGGTTTCGCCGCCGACCCGGACGTCCGGGTCGTGGTGCTGACGGGGGCGGGCGGCAACTTCTGCGCGGGCGCCGACATCTCCGAGCTGGACGACATCCACCGCGACGACGACTCGCACCTGTCGACGGTCGCCGAGCGGGCGCTGGCCGCGTTCGGCAAGCCGACGCTCGCCGCGATCGAGGGGTACTGCGTGGGCGGCGGCTGCCAGCTCGCGGCCGCCTGCGACCTGCGGTTCGCGGCGGACGACGCGCGCTTCGGGATCACGCCGGCCCGGCTCGGCATCGTCTACCCGGCCGCCGCGACGGCGCGGCTGGTCGGGCTGGTGGGGCCGTCGGCGGCGAAGTACCTGCTCTTCTCCGCCGACCTGGTCGGCGCCGAGCACGCGCTGCGCATCGGGCTGCTGGACGAGGTGGTCCCCGCGGGCGGCCTGCACGACCGCGTCGCCGCGTTCACCGAGACGCTCGCGTCCCGTTCCCTGCTCACGCAGCGGGCGACCAAGGACATCGTGGACGCCATCGTCGCCGCGGGCCCGGTCGAGGAGAAGGCGCGGCGGTGGCTCGCCGAGGTCGCCGCGAGCGGGGAGGTCGAGGAGGGCATCGCCGCGTTCCTCGAACGCCGCGCGCCCGAGTTCCCCTGGAAGGCTCCCCTGCGGTAGCGGCCGCGCGGCGGCGGTCAGGCGTTGAGCGCGGGCCAGGCGGACACGTCGCAGAACCGGCCTTCGGGGAGGCGGTGGAGGCGCCGGGCGGCGGCGTCCGGGTCGTCGAGCAGGCCGGCGGCGTCGGGGCGGCGCAGCTCGGCGAGCGGCAGCACGCCGCACACCAGCGACTCCGGCGTCCGGGCCATGAGGAGCGGCCCGATCCGCGCCCCGCCCCGGTCGGCGTCGCGCAGCGCGCCCAGCAGGGCCCGCGCCGGGTCGGCGGAGTCCACGCGGTGCTCGCGCAGCGCCGCCACGAGATCGATGAAGTCGCGTTCCAGGCCGCGCGGGCTGCGTCCGGACAGGTAGTAGCGGTCCCCGTCGGTCAGCTCGACGCGCAGCCCGTGGTGCTCGGCGAACCGCTCGAAGGGACCGGACGACGCCGGGCGCGCCTCGGCCGGCGCGACGGCGAGGGACCCGGTGACCAGGTCGGCGGGGTCGGCGCCGAGGGACGCGGCGGCGGCCTGGTCGAGGCGCCGGGCGAGGTGCCCGCGCAGCTCGGCCATCTCGGCGGCCAGCCGCTCCACGGCCGCGCGCTGCTCCTCGGCGGCCTCCCGCTGCTCCTTCAGCCGGCCGCTCACGTCCGGCACCAGCCGGTCGTTGATCTGGGCGACCAGCGACCTGATCCGGGCGTCGGCGTCGCGCAGCTGCGTGCGGATGTCGGCGATCTCGGGCGCGCCCGGCGTCCGCCCGCGCTCGAACGCCAGCCACAGCTCCCGCCCGGCGATCGCCAGGCACAGCAGAACGAGAATCACGGTCATCGCGCCCTCCCCGGGCCTGCTCGCGGGGCAGACTACGCCACCGCCGCGCCCGGCGGCGGGCGGCTCAGCGGTTGAGGTAGGCCAGGACGGCGAGCACGCGGCGGTTGTCGTCGCCGGTCACGGGCAGGTCGAGCTTGGCGAAGATGTTCGCGGTGTGCTTGGTCACCGCGCGCTCGGTGACGACGAGCCGCTCCGCGATCGCCGCGTTGGAGCGTCCCTGCGCCATCAGCTCCAGGACCTCGGTCTCGCGGGGGGTGAGGCGGCGGAGCGGGGTGTCGCGGGTTCCCCGGGCCACGAGCCGGGAGATGACCTCGGGGTCCATGGCGGTGCCGCCCGCGGCGACCCGGCGGACCGCGTCGACGAACTGCGCCGCGTCGAACACCCGGTCCTTGAGCAGGTAGCCGATCGCGCCGGTGCCGTCGGCGAGCAGCTCGCGGGCGTAGAGCTGCTCGACGTACTGCGACAGCACGAGGACGGGCAGCCCCGGGATCTGCCGCCGCGCCTCCAGCGCCGCCTGGAGGCCCTCGTCGGTGAAGGACGGGGGCAGGCGCACGTCGACCACCGCCACGTCCGGGCGGTGGTCGAGCAGTGCCTTCAGCAGGGACGGGCCGTTGTCGACGGCCGCCGCGATCTCGAAGTCGTGCGACTCCAGGAGGCTGACGAGGCCCTCCCTCAGGAGGGCGAGATCTTCGGCGAGGACAACGCGCACGGCAGCTCCATGGTCACGATCGTCGGGCCGCCCACGGGCGAGCTGAGGGCGAGGACGCCGTCGAATGTACCGATCCGCCGCTCGATCCCGCGCAGCCCGGAGCCGCCCTCCAGGGTCGCGCCGCCGCGGCCGTCGTCGGTGACGGTGATCCGCAGCATGCCGTTCTCGTGCCGCATGTCGATCCAGACGCGGGAGGCGCCGGAGTGCTTGGCCGCGTTGGTGAGGATCTCCGACACCGCGAAGTAGGCGGCGGACTCGACCGGCGGCTCGGGCCGCGCCGGCAGGTCGGCGGACACCTCGACGTCCAGCGGGTGGTCGAGCGCGAGGGCCCGGACCGCGTCGGCGACGCCGCGGTCGGCGAGCACCGGCGGGTGGATGCCGCGGACGAGGTCGCGCAGCTCGTGCAGCGCCTTGGCCGAGGACGCGCGGGTCTCGGCGAGCAGGATGCGGGCCTTCTCCGGGTCCCGGTCGAGCAGGTGCTCGATCGCGCCGAGGCTCATCCCCATCGCCACGAGCCGGGCCTGCGCGCCGTCGTGCAGGTCGCGCTCGATGCGGCGCAGCTCGGCGGCGGAGGCGTCCACGGCCTCCGACCGGGTCTCGGTGAGGTGCTGGACGCGCAGCGCCAGCTCCGACTTGCGCGTCGGGCCGAGGATGGCGCGGCCCCAGTGCCCGTAGGCGCTCAGCATCTTCGGGCCGATGGCGTAGCCGAGGGCGATGCACGCGGTGGCGACGGCCACCGTGGACAGGACCCGGCCGGTGTCGCGGCCGTACCCCTCGGTGACGTGGACGTAGGCGTACCAGTCGCTGCCGCCGTAGTGCCCGATCATCTCGCCGGCGAAGGCGGCGAGCACGTACCCCCACACCCCGTACAGGATCAGCAGGCCGGGCAGCGCCGCGGTGAACACCGAGACGATCGGGTCGGTGAGGGTCCACAGGTAGTCGCGCCAGGTGGCCGGGTCGCCGACCAGCGCGACGAACCGCTTGAACATGCCGTGGACTCCGGGCTCGCGCTCCGGCTCGGGCAGGTACGGCCGCGCGATCCGGACCTCGGTCCACCGGTTGATGCGGACCCGGTAGGCGTCGAGCCGCTCGCGGAGCAGCATCGTCGAGGACGGGAACAGCAGCACCCCGACGAAACTCGTGATCATCGAGACCACCGTGATGAACCACAGGCCGGCGAGCGTCGCGGGGATGCCGAGCAGCCAGAGGGCCAGCCCCCGCCAGGGCGCCCTCACATGCCGTTGCAGCCGTGTCTCTTCCACCAGTCCACCGTTCACCGGATCCTCCGCAGGTCGCTTGCCGTCTGGAGTCCAGTCTTCTGGCGGCGCCCTCGCAGCACAGTGTGCCCGCAACCCGAGCGTGGGGTGTACCTGAGTACACCCGGAGACCGAAGGTCAGAGCGCCACGAAGGTCAGGCCGCGCTTCTTCATCTTCGGGATGACGGTCTCCAGGGCCTTGAGGGTCTGGGAGCGGTCGCCGCCCCCGTCATGGCACAGCATGATGTTGCCGGCCTTGCCCTTCATGAGGGTGCGGCGGATGTGGCCCACTCCGGGACGGGCCCAGTCGCGCGGGTCGACGGCCCAGTCGATCGGCAGCATGTCGTGCTCGGCGACCGTCTCCAGGATCGTCTTCGTCCACGCGCCGCCGGGGGAGCGGAAGAACTGGGGCACGACGCCGGTCACGTCGGCGATCCGGTCGTGCGCCTCGACGATCTCCTTGCGGACCCGCTTCTTCGACATGTTCGCGATGTAGATCGGGTGCGTCTCGGTGTGGTTGCAGATCTGGTGGCCGGCGTCGGCGATGCGGCGGGTGAGCTTGGCGAACTCCTTCACCTGCTCGCCGATGACGAAGAACGTCGCGTGGATCCGGTGCTCGGCCAGCAGGTCGAGCACGCGGGGCGTCCACAGGGGGCTCGGGCCGTCGTCGATGGTGAGGGCGATCGACTGGGCGGGCGGCGGGGGCGACAGCTGCGACAGCTCGCGGACGGGGGTCTCCAGCGCGGTGAGCTTCGCGGGCGTCCACGGTGCGGGCCGGGGGGTCGGGGTCGGCGTCGGGGTGGGCGTCGGGGTCGGATGGATGACCGGTCTCGCGCGGGGGGCGGGCACGGCCCACCCGGGCTCCCCCGACCCGTGCGGAGGACGCGCGCCGTCCGCGCCGAGCGCGGCGAGACCCGCGGCCGCCCCCATCAGCCAGAGTGCTTTGCGGCGGGATGTCCAACCTGAGTCCTCAACCTCCACAAGTCCCACGCTATCGGGGTTTTGGGCGGGTAGGAGGCCGCTATGGGATCACAATCGACTCACCTGAGTGGTCCGATTTCGGGCGTCAGCGCTGCGCCGCAGGTCGGGCCACTGACGGCGGCCCGGCGGCCGGCGGCGACGATCGTGTCGGCGGAGGTGTTACGGTCGTCAGTGCGAATCGGGGGCCGGACGTCCCCGCCCGGAAACGCGGCGGGACGGCCGAGCGATCACGGCCCGGCGCAGCCGGCGTGCGGTGACCGTTTTACCAGGCAGTGCGCCGCGGGGGCCGATCTGTACTGGACGACGCCCACGCCGCTGACCCCGTCGCCGGGCCCGATCCGACGAAGACCGCGCGGCCCCGCGGTGTTCACCGGACCCCCGTGAAGGCCCCGCCGGCCCGCCGCACCGCAACCCGGTGGCGGCGGCCGGGGTTGTGCTCGCATGCCCTCGACATCCCCGCCCTCGACGAGCGGGACCTCCCGCACCGGTCCCCGGCGGCCCGCGCTCATGCTCGCGGTGCTGCTCGCCGGGCAGTTCATGGTCAACGTCGACACCGCGGTCGTGAACGTCGCGGGCCCGTCCATCAGGGCGGATCTGCGGCCCTCCGGCGGCGCCCTCGGACTGGTCGTCTCCGGCTACACGCTCGCGTACGCCGTCCTGCTGGTGACCGGCGCGCGGCTCGGGCAGGCGCGCGGCCACCGGCGGATGTTCCTGCTCGGGCTCGGCGCGTTCACGGCGGCCTCGCTCGCGTGCGGGCTGGCCCCCTCCACCGGCGTGCTGGTCGCGGCGCGGCTGGCGCAGGGGGCGGCCGGGGCGCTGATGGTCCCGCAGGTCCTCTCGGGCATCCAGCTCCATTTCACCGGCCCGGCGCGGGCGCGGGCGCAGGGGCTGCTCGCGGTGGCGCTGTCCGGCGGCGCGGTCGCGGGCCAGGTGCTCGGCGGCGTGCTGGTCTCGGCCGATGTGGGCGGGCTCGGCTGGCGCCCGGTCTTCCTGGTCAACGTGCCGGCCGGGGTCGTGCTGCTCGCGGTCGGCGCGTGGCTGCTGCCGGCGGACGCGGGCGGACGCGGCGCGCGCCTCGACCTGGCCGGGGCCGCCCTGCTGTCCGCGGCGGCACTGCTGGCGGTCGTCCCGCTGCTGTTCGGGCGCGAGGCGGGCTGGCCGCCGTGGACGTGGGCGTCGCTCGCGGCCTGCGTGCCGGTGGCCGCCCTGTTCGTCAGGCGGCAGCGGCGCGCCGCGTCCCCGCTGCTCGCCCTCGGCGTGCTCGGCCGCCCGGTGGTGGCGTGGACGCTCGGCGCCCTCGGCCTGGCCACCGGCACCTTCTACGCGATGATGTTCGTCCTCGCCCTGTACCTGCAGGACGGTCTGGGCCGCAGCGCCCTGTTCTCCGGCCTGGCGCTCGTGCCCTGGGTCGCCGCGTTCGGGATCGCGGGGGCGCTCGTGCCGCGCCTCCCCGCCCGCGTGGCCGCCCGCGCGCCAGTCGCCGGGTACCTGCTGCTCGCGTCGGCGTACGCGGTGGCGGGGCTGACCCGCCCGGACGGGGCGGCGCTGGCCGTTCTTCTCGGGTTCGGTGGGCTCGGCCTCGGCCTCGGGTTCGCGCCGCATCTCGGACGGCTGACGGCGCACGTTCCGGACCGGTACGCGGCCGACCTGAGCGGCCTGGCCAACATGAACTTCCAGCTCGCGGGCGTCGCCGGCGTCGCCGTCTTCGGGACCCTGTACCTCGGCTTCCCTGGCGGCCACGGCCCGGCGTTCACCGCCGTGATGCTCGGCTTCGGCGGGACTGCGCTCGCCGCGGCCGCCGCCTCGTTCGCGGGGCGCCGGGCGGCGAGGCGCGAGGATCAGGGGAGCAGCCCGGCGCGGCGGGCGGCGGTCACGGCCTCCAGCCGGGTGTGACTGTCGAGCTTGCGCATCGCCGACCGCAGGTAGCTCTTCACCGTCTCCGGCAGCAGCCCGAGGCGCTCGGCGGCCTCGGCGTTGGTGCAGCCGATCGCGACGTACGACAGGACGTCCAGCTCGCGGGGGGACAGGACGGGGCGCGCCGGGCCGGCCGGCTCGTCCAGCCCGGCCGCCGCCAGGCGGAGCGACGCCTCCCGCAGGCGGTCGCGGGTGGGCAGGTCGCGGACCTGCTCGGCCAGGGCGCGCAGCTCCGCGTGCACGGCCCGGACCTCCTCCCAGCGCGCCGCCGACGTGCCGGGCGGCGTGCGCGCCAGCGCCTCGTCCGCGCGGTCCTGGACGGCGAGGTCCTGTTCGAGGTCGCGGGCCGCCTCCACGGCCGCGCCCACGACGCGGTCGGCCAGCGAGAGCGGCTCCCTCAGCGCGCCGTAGAGGACGCCGCGGACGCGCCGCCGCACGACGATGGGGACCGCGACGATCGACAGCAGCCCCTCGCGCCCGACGGGCCGGTCGTAGTCGTGGCTGATCGACGCCGAGCACGGGTAGTTACTGACCCACGCGGGACGTCCCATGGCCATCGCCTTGCCGCCGAGCCCGTTGCCCTGCCGCACGACGAGGCCGTTCAGCGACTCGGTCCTGTTGCCGACCAGCTCGGTGATCACCAGCCGGTCCTGGCCGCCGAGGGCGCCCCCGAACACCATGGGCAGGCCGGTCGTGCGCTGCAGCGTCAGCACCGCCGACCGGACGGCCCCCACGTCATCGCCCATGCCTTGAGAATGCCCTGCGCGACCCCCGCGACGAAAGTGGCGGAACGGGCGAACCTGGTCGTGCGGCGAGGCGCGGCGCCTAGGCGTGCCGGGAGGCGGTGTCCTCAAGGCCGAGGATGTCCACGGCTTCCGCGCGCATCTGCACCTTGCGGATCTTGCCGGTGACCGTCATCGGGAACTCCTCCACCACGTGCACGTAGCGGGGGATCTTGTAGTGGGCGAGCCTGCCCTCGCAGAACGCGCGCAGCTCCCCGGCGGTCAGGCCCGGCACGCCCTCGCGCAGCCGCACCCAGGCCATCAGCTCCTCGCCGTACTTCTCGTCCGGGACGCCGATGACCTGCGCGTCGACGATGTCGGGGTGGGTGTAGAGGAACTCCTCGATCTCGCGCGGGTAGATGTTCTCCCCGCCCCGGATCACCATGTCCTTGATCCGGCCGGTGATGGTGACGTAGCCCTCCTCGTCCATCACCGCGAGGTCGCCGGTGTGCATCCAGCGGGCCGTGTCGACGGCCTCGGCCGTCTTGTCCGGCTCGTCCCAGTAGCCGAGCATCACCGAGTAGCCGCGCGTGCAGAACTCGCCGGGGACGCCGCGCGGGACGGTCACGCCCGTCTCCGGGTCGACCACCTTGACCTCCAGGTGCGGCAGGACGGTGCCGACCGTGGACACGCGGCGCTCCAGCGAGTCGCCCGCGCGGGTCTGCGTGGACACCGGCGACGTCTCGGTCATGCCGTAGCAGATCGCGACCTCGCTCATCCCGAGCCGCTCGATGACCTGCTTCATCACCTCGACCGGGCACGGCGACCCGGCCATGATCCCGGTGCGCAGGCCGGACAGGTCGAGCCCGGCGAGCGACGGCTCGTTCAGGACGGCGATGAACATCGTCGGCACCCCGTACAGCGACGTGCAGCGCTCCGCCGCGACCGCCTCCAGCGTCGCCTTCGGGTCGAACGCCGGCGCGGGGATCACGACGCACGCGCCGTGGCTCGTCGCCGCCAGGTTCCCCATGACCATGCCGAAGCAGTGGTAGAAGGGCACCGGCACGCAGACGCGGTCCTCCTCGTCGTAGCCGCACAGCTCGCCGACGAAGTAGCCGTTGTTCAGGATGTTGTGGTGCGACAGCGTCGCGCCCTTGGGGAACCCCGTCGTCCCGGACGTGTACTGGATGTTGATCGGGTCGTCGGCGGTGAGCATCCGCCCGATCTCGTCGAGGACGCCCGGTTCGCCGGTGCGGCCGGCCTCCATCAGCGCGTCCCACCCGGGCGTGCCGATGAGCACGACGTCGCGCAGGGCCGCGCACCCGGGCCTGACCTGCTCGATCATCGCCGCGTAGTCGGACGTCCTGAACACCGGCACCGCGATCAGCGTCCGGACGCCGGCCTGGTTGAGGACGAACTCCAGCTCGTGCACTCGGTAGGCGGGGTTGATGTTGACGAGGATCGCGCCGAGCTTGGCCGTCGCGTACTGGACGAGCATCCACTCGGCGCAGTTCGGCGCCCAGACGCCGACCCGGTCGCCCTTGACGACGCCGAGGTCGCGGAGGCCGAGCGCGACCGCCTCCACGTCGTCGGAGAACTGCTCGTAGGTCCATCGGCGGCCGGACGCCCGCTCGACGAGCGCGTCGCGCTCCGCGTGCGCCGCGACCGTCCTGTCCAGGTTCGCGCCGATCGTGTCGCCGAGCAGCGGCGTGGCCGAGACGCCCGACGCGTAGGAGAGGCTCATCGCAGGTCCTCCTCCCTGAACTCGCCCGCCGGCCGGTCGTCCCGGCCGGGATGCTTGTCGATCTCGCTGGCCCGCAGCTCGACCCGGCGGATCTTCCCGGAGATCGTCTTCGGCAGCTCGGCGAACTCCAGCAGCCGGATCCGCTTGTAGGGCGACAGCTGCTCCCGGCAGTGCGCGAAGATCGCCTTGGCGGTCTCGGCGTCCGGCGCCCAGCCGCTCACGAGCGTGACGTAGGCCTTCGGGACGGCCAGCCGCACCGGGTCGGGCGACGGCACGACCGCGGCCTCCGCCACCGCCTCGTGCTCGATCAGCACGCTCTCCAGCTCGAACGGCGAGATCTTGTAGTCGGACGCCTTGAACACGTCGTCGGCGCGCCCGACGTAGGTGATGTACCCGTCCTCGTCGCGGGAGCCGATGTCGCCGGTGTGGTAGTAGCCGCCGGCCATCGCCTCCTCGGTGCGCTCCTCGTCGCCGTGGTAGCCGGTCATCAGCCCGAGCGGGCGGTCCTCCAGGTCGAGGCAGATCTCGCCCTCGTCGCCCGGCTCCCCGGTCAGCGGGTCGATCAGCACCACCTCGTAGCCGGGCACGGGGCGCCCCATCGAGCCGGGCTTGACCGGCTGGCCGGGCGTGTTGGCGATCTGGACGGTCGTCTCGGTCTGCCCGAAGCCGTCCCGGATCGTCCGGCCCCACGCCTGCTTCACCCGCTCGATGACCTCGGGGTTCAGCGGCTCCCCGGCCGCGACGACCTCGCGCGGCGGCCGGCCGAGCCGTCCGAGGTCGGACTGGATCAGCATCCGCCACACGGTCGGCGGCGCGCAGAAGCTCGTCACGCCGCAGCGTTCGAGGGTGTCGAGGAGCCGGTCGGGGTCGAACCGGGTGTAGTTGAAGATGAACACGCACGCCTCGGCGTCCCACGGCGCGAAGATGTTGCTCCACGCGTGCTTCGCCCACCCCGGCGACGAGATGTTCAGGTGGACGTCCCCTGGCCGCAGCCCGATCCAGTACATCGTCGACAGGTGCCCGGCCGGGTAGGACGCGTGGGTGTGCTCGACCAGCTTCGGCTTCGCCGTCGTCCCCGACGTGAAGTACAGCAGCAGCGTGTCCCGCGACATCGTCAGCCCGTAGGGGGTGAAGGACTCGCCCTCCTCGTAGGCGTCGGCGTACCGCAGCCAGCCCTCCACCGGCTCGCCCACGGCGATCCGCGTGTACTCGCCCTCGACGCCGTCGAACTTCCCGGTCTCGGACGAGGCGGTCACCACGTGCCGGGCCTTCCCGCGCGTCAGCCGGTCCT
>NZ_JBEZJP010000073.1:0-25658 GCF_040653175.1 Actinomadura sp. NPDC048032 | reverse complement strand
GGAGCGGCAGCTCGACGCCGGAACCGGCCAGGACGATCTTCGTGCCGGCATCCCGCGCGGCGGTCACCAGGGCGGTCGACGGCGCCACCACCGGGGTCCGGCCCCGGAGCCCGGCGAGGATCCCCAGGTAGGACGGCACCTGAACGGTGCTCAGCACGACCAGGACGACCAGGTCGCACTCGCTCAGCGCGCGGCCGGTGCGCCACCAGCCGTCCGGGCGGCGCCAGTCGAGCCGGCGCCGGGTGCCGGGGAACGGGTCCCCCTCCGGCTCGGAGATCGTCTGCTGGCCGGGGTACAGGAACGAGGGGTACTGGGCCCGCCACGACTCGATGACGACGTCGTGGCCCGCCGCCGCCAGCCGGTGCGCCAGCTCGGTGGTGTGCCGGGCGCCGCCGCCCTTGTAGGGGAACGCGGGCCCGACGATCGCGACGCGCATGCCGCTAGACGTCGCCGCGCGAGCGGACGATCAGGTCGGCCAGCAGCGCCAGCGACGCGATGATCAACCCCGTCACGAAGATCATGATGGTGTTGTTGGCGAAGTAGCCGAAGTGCACCACCATGTCGAACACGCCCTTGAGCAGGCCGATCACGATCAGCCACAGCGCGGGCGGCATCAGCACCTTGAGCGGGTTGAAGTACATCACCATCCGCAGCACCTGCAGGATGTAGCGGTAGGCGTCCTTGGTGAAGTGGAACTTCGACTTGCCGGCCCGCTTGGCGTAGTCGATCGGCACGTACCGCACCGGGTGCTGGTTCGACAGGAACGCGATGGTGATCGTCGTGACGCAGGAGAACCCGGGCGGCAGCAGCCGCAGGTACGGCAGCGACACCTCGCGGCGGAACGCGCGCAGCCCCGAGTTCAGGTCGGGGATCTTCGTGTTGGTGAGCCGCTCGGCGACCTTGCGGATGAACCACTTGGCGGGCACCCGCAGCGCCTTGTGCGTCCCCTCCTCGGTGGTGCGCGCCCCGACGACCTGGTCGACCGCCGGGTCGGAGTCGAGGAGCTCGACCAGCTCGGGGATCCGGTCGTTCGGGTAGGACATGTCGGCGTCGGTCCACACGACGATGTCGCCGCGGGCCTGCTGGGAGCCGATGCGCCGGACGGTGCCCGAACCGCTGTTGTGCTGGAACGCCATGATGCGCATGTTCGGGAAGCGGGGCGCCGCCTCCTCCAGCCGGGCGAGCGTCGCGTCCGTCGAGCAGTCGTCGACGGCCAGCAGCTCGTAGGTCTTGCCGCTGGCGTCCATCGCCGCGCAGATGCGCTCGACCTCGGCGATCACGTGGTCCTGCTCGTTGTAGCAGGGCAGGACGATCGTGACGTGCACGGCGTCGGAGGCGGCCGGCGGACCGGGCGCGGGCGCCGGCTCCGGCACGGGCGCGGACTCGGACGCGGGCTCCACATCGGCGGGCGGATGGGGCTTCGGCTCGACAGACTGGGTGCTCACGCAGCGCGAGGATACTCGCCCCGGCGCGCATCGGCGGCCACTACGCCCCCGCGGGCTCGGCCGCCCACACCTCCATGGTCAGCCCCCAGGTGCCGCCGGGCGGCCCGGTGAGCGTGCGCCCGTCCTGCCGCGTCACCAGGTGCAGCACCCGCCGCGCCGGCCCGTAGGGGGCGACCTGCTCGGGCCTCGCCGCCATGATCACCGGCCGGCGCCCGGCCCGCCGCGCCCCGGCGGCCACGCGCCGCACGTCCTCGGGCGACGCGGAGCCGGTCGTGCGCGCGGCGGGCAGCCCGCACTCACCGCGGACGACCTGGAGGAACCGGTCGGCGGTGGCCTGCTCGACCATCACGACGGAGGCGCGCGCGGGCAGCGCCCGGCACAGTCCCTCCACGGCGGCGACCTCGCCCTGCTCCGTGCGGGTCACCAGGTAGCCGCCGGACGTCAGCAGGATCGGCACCAGCATCAGCACGAAGCCGGCGACCGTTCCCGCCCGCACCATCCTCGGCCCGTAGCCGAGCCGCCGGACGCGCTTGACGGTCCAGGCCGACGCGAACACCGCGAACAGCAGCAGGCCGGGGATGACGAGGCCGATCAGCCGGCGGGACGCCCACGGGTGGTCGGGCGTGATGCCGGGACGCACCAGCACCTGCGCGGTCGTCCAGACGACCATCGCGTAGGGCAGGAGCCATTCCGGCGACTGCCCGCGCAGCAGCCGCCGCACCAGCAGCGCCGCGCCGAACGTCGCGAACAGCAGCGCGGGGACTCCGATGTACCAGAGGACCCAGTACAGCGACAGCTCGGAGTACTGCCGGGTGCCGTCGACCGGGATGTCCTGGATCTTCTGGATCATCTCGATGAACCGGACGTTCATCGCGTCGTCGCCGGTCGCGGGCGGGCGGCGGACGGTCTGCACCAGCGGCCGGAGCGCGAAGCCCGCCATGACCAGCACGGTGAGGACGGCGGCGGCGCCCGGCAGGCGGCCGCGCGCGACCGCCGCGCCGGCGCGGCGCAGCCGGGTCCCCACCCGGTCGCGGCGCAGCGCCACGACCATGACGACCGTCGCGGCCAGCACGGCCGCGGAGATGGCCGCCAGCGGGACGAGCGAGCCCCGCAGGTAGGAGAGGTAGGGCCGGGACATCGTGAGGCCCTCGACCACGCCGGCGCCCGCTCCGAGCAGCAGGCCGCCGGCCGTCCAGTAGCCGGTCGCCCGTCTGCGCGCGATGAGCAGTCCCGCGAACGCCACCACCGGCAGGACGTCCCGCAGCCCGTCGATGCGGACGAGCACGATCAGCCCGAGCGCGGCCCCGCCGAGGAGCGCCTTGGCGCCGGCGACCCGGCCGTCGGCGGGCTCCCGGCGGACGTCGTACAGCAGCGACAGGCCGCCGAGCAGCAGGACGATGGCGGGCAGCTCGCTGAAGGCGTTGCGGGAGACGTAGAGCATCGGCAGCGTCAGCGCGAGGAGCAGCGCCCCGGCGGGGGCCCAGCGGGGGCCGACGAGGCGCGCGACGAGCCCGGCGAACGACAGCACGCAGCACGCGCCGAGAACCGGGGCCGCCAGCACCATCCCGTGGGCGCCGCCGACCCATCCGGCGGGCGCCAGGACCAGCGGCCACCCCGCCATGAACTGCGGGACGACGGCGCCGCCGTCCTGGTAGAAGGCGGGGCTCGCGAAGGCCAGGGCCGCGTCCGGGCCGCCGAACGCCCGCTCCGACAGCGGGATCGGCAGCGATCCGTGCTTCGCCAGCCACATCGCGAACTGGACGTAGGACGCGGGGTCGCGGCGGACGACGATCTGCTCGGAGCACATGACGACCTGGAGCACCAGGAACGCGGCGGTGACGGCGAACACCGACCACACCGGCCGGCGCCGCACCGCGTCCAGGCCGCCCGGGGCGTTCAGGCTCCCCGGGCGCCCGCCGGGGGCGTCCCCGGGCCCGGTCCGCAGGCCGAGCCACAGCACCAGGGCCGCGACCGGCACGAACAGCGCGACCGCCGGGGCCGGGCGGAAAACGCCCGCCATCAGCAGCGGCAGCGACACCGCCAGCCAGGCGACGAGGACCAGCGCCGGGACCGCGGTCGCCCGGACGAGCAGCCGACCAGCGTTCATGATTCCGCCCCGGGCTCGCCGTCGGGGCGCGCGCCCGCCACTGTTCCGTCCTTCACCCGTGCGGAGCGTAGCGCCATCGGCGGGATGGCGGCGCCAGGACGATCATGCGGGCATACGCTCGGACCATGAGCGCACATGCCGGGGCCGCGGACACGCCCGCGGAGCTGCTGCGGCGGCGGGTCGCGGACGACCCGTCCCGCCCGCTGGTCACCTTCTACGACGACGCGAGCGGCGAGCGGGTCGAGCTTTCCGCGCGGACGTTCGGGAACTGGGTGGCGAAGACGGCCAACTTCCTGGTGGACGGCCTCGCCGCCGAGCCCGGCACCCGCGTCGTCCTGGTCCTGCCGCCGCACTGGCAGACCGCGGTGTGGCTGATGGCCTGCTGGTCGGCCGGTCTCGTCGCCGAGCCCGTCGATCCGGAGGACTTCGGCCGCGGCGGCGCCGAACCGGCCGGGGCGTCCGAGCCGTACATCCTGGCGGTGGCGCAGGAGGTGCTGGACGACGTGCTCGCGGACGAGGTGCTCGCAGGAGGGGCCGAGGAGATCGTCGGCCTGTCGCTCCACGCGCTCGGCGGCCCGCTCGCCGACTGCCCGCCCGGGGTGACCGACTACGCGGCGGAGGTGCGCGCGTACGGAGACAGGTTCGCCCCCGGCCCCGGGGCGGATCCGGAGGCCCCCGCGCTGAGTGTGACAAAGGCCACATTCAGCGCGGCGGAGCTGGTGGGCGCGGCACGCGGGGCCGTTGAGAAATGGGAGCTGGACGCACGCGACCGGCTCCTGGTTGACATGTCCTTCACCACACTCGACGGGGTTCTGGCCTGCCTGCTCGCACCACTAGCCTCGGGTGCTTCCGTCATAATCCAACGAAACTTTGACAAAGCCGCCCTAGATCGTCGCCTGACCCTGGAGCATGTGACGGTGGTGGCCGGTACTTCCGGACCGAATGACGAATCCGGCTCCGTGTACCGCCTCCCCTGACCTACGCTTCCCTTTGCCCTCGTCCCGTCCGTTCGAACCATGAGCCACGGGCCGGCCCCATAGCGGGGACGTCCCCCGGACCCCCGGAACCGCCCATACCCCCGGACCTCGGAGCCGATGAACAGCAACCCGATGTACATGGAGTACGTCGACGACGCCGACCCGCAGCCGGCGCCGCGACGCGGCTGGCGCATCCTCGGCTGGGTGTGCATCGGACTGTCGGCGGTCATGGTGGTCGGCTCTCTCACCGCCTACGGCCTGTACCGCCAGGCGTTCGGGAACATCTCGCACGAGGACGTCAACGCCCAGCTCGGCCCCAACCGGCCGAAGAAGCTGAACAGCGCGATGAACATCCTGATGCTCGGGTCCGACACGCGTGAGGGCTCGAACGCCAAGTACGGCCGCTCGATGAAGAACGAGGTGCCGCGCTCGGACACGATGATCCTGCTGCACCTGTCCCCCGGCGGCGGCCAGGCGATGGGCATCAGCTTCCCCCGCGACCTGATGGTCCGGATGCCCTCCTGCAAGAGCCGCAAGGGCGGGGTGGTCCCGGCGCAGACCCGCGCGCAGATCAACTCGTCGTTCAGCAACGGCGGCGCGGCCTGCGTCATCAAGACGATCGAGAGCATCTCCAACATCCGCATCGACCACTTCATGCAGGTCGACTTCAACGGGTTCAAGGCCATCACCAACGCCGTCGGCGGCGTCCCGGTGTGCCTTCCCAAGGATGTCAACGACCCCAAGTCCAAGCTGAAGCTGACCGCGGGCAAGCACAAGATCAAGGGAGAGACGGCGCTCGCCTACGTGCGGGTGCGGCACGGTCTCGGCGACGGCTCCGACACCGACCGCATCAAGCGCCAGCAGAAGTTCATGGGCTCCCTCGCCGGCCAGGCGATGAGCGCGGGCGTGCTCAGCAACCCGCGCCGCATGCTCCAGCTGATGAACGCCGTGACCAAGTCGCTCACCACCGACAAGGAGCTGACGCCGCAGGTCATGATGGACATCGGCAAGGAGATGCAGGGCATGACCACCGGCAAGCTGCGGTTCGTGACCG
The DNA here is from genome assembly GCF_040653175.1 of Actinomadura sp. NPDC048032. Taxonomy (NCBI): domain Bacteria; kingdom Bacillati; phylum Actinomycetota; class Actinomycetes; order Streptosporangiales; family Thermomonosporaceae; genus Actinomadura; species Actinomadura sp. NPDC048032. The sequence continues at coordinate 20,075 of NZ_JBEZJP010000073.1, read as the reverse complement.
TCCCGTCCGGGCCCGACCCGCTGGACCCGAACCGGGTGGCGCTCACCCCCGCGGCCCAGCCGTTCTTCTCCGCCGTCCGCAATGACAAGACCGTGCCGAAGGAGCCCAAGCCGGGCGCCACGAAGATCCCGCCGAGCCAGGTGCGCGTGCGGGTCTACAACGGCAGCGGCATCGACGGCCAGGCCGGGCGCGTCGCCAGCGACCTGGAGTCGCAGGGCTTCCAGGTCACCGTCGGCGGGAACGCCCCCTCGCCCACGACCACCACGCAGGTGCTGTACGGTGCCGGTGCCGACCAGCAGGCGCAGACCCTGACCGCGCTGATCCCGAGCAAGCCGCAGGCCGCGGCGCGCACCACGGGCGGCACGCCGGGCGTCGTCGACCTGATCGTCGGCCAGAACTGGACGAACCTGAAGAGCGCCGGCGCCGGCATCCCGAAGCAGCAGGGTGAGATCCGCGCCAGCGACGACATCTGCAAGGAGACCTGACCGGGCAGCCGTATGACTTACACCACCAGGCCCTCGGAGGCCGACGCGGCACAGCGAACCGAACGGCCGCCGTCCACGGAACCCGCGGCGCCCCCCTTGGCGGGGGCGCCGGAAGCCGCGGGCGCCGCCGCCTCCGGAAGCCCGGCCCCGCAGGGCCCAGGCCCCGCGCGCAAGGTCCGCGACCCGTTCTTCGACAACGCCAAGTACTTCGCGATCCTGCTGGTGGTGGCGGGGCACTCCCTGGCCAACCTGCTGAACGTCCCGATGGCCAAGGGCCTCTACCTGTTCATCTACCTGTTCCACATGCCGCTGTTCATCGTGATCACCGGCTACTTCTCCCGGAACTGGACGTTCGCCGGCGGCAAGGCCCGCAAACTGATCACCAACGTCGGGGTGCCGTACGTGGTGTTCGAGTTCGCCTACTCGATCTACGACTGGCTCGCGGGCCGCAACCACCTCGAGATCAGCCTGCTGAACCCGTACTACCTGACGTGGTTCCTGTGCGCGCTGTTCATGTGGCGGCTGTCCACCCCCGTCTGGCAGCAGATCCGCTGGCCGCTCGCCGTCGCGACCGTTTTCGCCCTGCTGTCGTACATGAGCGACCTCGGCGGGACGTTCGACATCCACCGGGTGATCGGGCTGCTGCCCTTCTACGTTCTCGGGCTCTCGCTGAAGCCGCAGCACTTCGAGCTGCTGAAGAAGCCGATCGCCCGGCCGATCGGCGCGGTGGTGCTCGCCGCCGGGCTCGCCGGCACCTACCTCGTCATGGACCACATGTCGCGGGGCTGGATCTACTGGAAGCACCCGAACTTCGAACTCCACGTCGGCAACCTCACCGGCACCGTGGTGCGGATCGCGATGTTCGCCGCGGCGGTCGTCTTCGTCGCCGCGTTCCTCAGCCTCATCCCGCGCGGGCGGTACTGGTTCACCTCCCTCGGCTCCTACACGCTGTACGCCTACCTGCTGCACGGGTTCGTGACCCGGCTGCTCAACTTCACCGGCTGGTGGGACGCCGACTGGATGCACACCCCGACCGGGGTGGTCATCGTGGTCGCCGGCGCCCTGGTGGTCGGAACGTTCCTGTGCTCCAAGCCCGTCGTGCGGACGATGAGCTGGGCACTGGAGCCGAAGATGACGTGGGTCTTCACACCTCTGAGAAGGCCCGCCCGCTCCCGCTGACGCTCGTCCCGCTCCCACGCTCCTACTCCCGCTCCCCGCTCCCCGCTCCCGCAGTACCCGACCCCCCGGAGATATGTCCGACGTCCTCCCCACCCCGCCATCCGCCACGGGCAGTGCGCCTTCCGCCACGGGCAGTGCGCTCGCCCTGCCCGAGGCGCCGCCCGTCCCCGCTCCCCGCCCCGCGCCCGACCCGGCGGCGCCGCCGAAGCCGGCGCCCCGCCCCCGGGACGCGTACTTCGACAACGCCAAGTTCTTCACGGCCGTGCTCGTCGTGGTCGGGCACTTCTGGTCCCAGTTCGGGGACAGCCGCGCGGCCCACGCCGCCTATGTCGTGCTCTACGCCTTCCATATGCCGGTCTTCGTTTTTATTTCCGGCTATTTCTCCCGGGGATTCATGCGCTCGACGGACAAGTTCCGCAGCGTTCTCCCCACGCTCGTCGTCCCTTATGTGATATTCATCCTGCTCTACCGGGCGCAATTGATCCTCATCAATGGAGTGCAGTTCCGGCTGAGCGAGCTCTTCCGGCCGCATTTCCTGATGTGGTTCCTGGTGGCGCTCGTGTTCTGGCGGCTGAGCGCGCCGCTGTGGGGGCACCTGCGTCATCCGGTGGCCGTCTCGGTCGCGTTCTGCCTCGTCGGCGGGAGCTGGGCGTTCACCGCCGACTCCACGCTCAGCCGGACCGCCGGACTGCTGCCGCTCTTCGTCCTCGGGCTGACCGTCGACCCGCGGCACGTGCGGCGGCTGCGCGCCGGATGGGCGCGGTGGGCCGGGCTCGCCGTGCTGGCCGCCGCCCTCCCCGTCGCCTACGTCTGGGAGCTCGGCACGGTCGTCCCGAGGATCGACAGCGGTCTGCTCTACTGGAACCAGGGTTACGATGCCATGGGGTTCGGCACCATCGAAGGCATGATGTGGCGGCTTGTAGCCCTTGCCTTCGCCGTTCTCCTCGGTGCCGCCTTCCTCGCGTGCATCCCGCGCGACCGAGCCTGGTACACCGAGATGGGGACGCGGACCATGTACGTGTACCTGCTGCACGGCCTCGTCATGAAGACGTTCGACTACACCGGCGTGCTGGACGAGCCCGTCCTTCACGAGCCGTTCGGCATCGTCTCGGTCACCGTGGCCGCCGCCGCGCTCGGCGTCGTCCTCGCCACCGCCCCCGTGCGGCGGGCCACCCGATGGGCGGTCGAACCCGACGCGCGGTGGCTCCTTCGACCCGCGCCCGCCAGGACCTGAGGTTCAACCCCGACCTGTGGGTATAGTCCAGAATCACCGAGTAGTTGATTGGCCTTCGCGTGAGCTCTGATCACGATATTTCCCTGAGCATCATCGTGCCCGTGCACAAAGTGCAGGGGTACATCCGGCAATGCCTTGATTCGATCCTTGATCCGGATCTTCCCCATCTTGAGGTCATCGCCGTCGACGACCACTCGCCGGACGGCTGCGGTGAGATCCTCGACGAGTTCGCCGAGCGCGACCCGCGCGTCAAGGTCCGGCACCTCGCCGAGAACGTCGGCCTCGGCCGCGCCCGCAACATCGGGCTCGACATGGCGACCGGCGACTACGTCTGGTTCTTCGACAGCGACGACTACGCGACCGAGGGCGCCGTCCGCGCGATCTGCGACCGGCTCGCCGAGACCCGCCCCGACGTTCTGGTCTTCGACTACGCCCGTGCCTACTGGAACGGCAAGGTCAAGCGCAGCATCATCAACGACCTGTTCCGCGAGCCCCCCGCGCCGGACGTGTTCACCCTGGCGGAGCGGCCGAGCGTCCTCGAGATGATGATGACGGCGTGGAACAAGGCGATCCGCCGCGAGTTCCTGCTCGACCTCGGGCTGCGCTTCAGCGGCGGCTACTACGAGGACGTCAACGTCACCTACCCGATCCTGATGGCCGCCGAGCGCCTGAGCCTGCTGGACCGGGTCTGCTACATCTACCGGCAGCGCCGCCGCGGAGCGATCACCAAGACCGCGAGCGCCAAGCACTTCGACGCGTTCGCGCAGTACGACCGCATCTTCGAGTTCATGGACGGGATGGGGGCGAAGGCCGACCCGTTCCGCACGCTGATGTTCAACCGGACGATCTGGCACCTGCTCGTCATCATCGAGCGGCCCGACCGCGTCCACGAGTCGGAGAAGGCGCGCTTCTTCGCGGAGATGTCGAAGACGTACAACAGGTACGAGCCGGCGGGGCACGTCCCCCCGGACGACAAGCCGTTCCTCGCCGACAAGCACCGCATGATCAAGGCGGGCGACCACCGGGGCTTCGAGCGGGTCCGCGCCGCCGAGGCCAAGGACAAGGCGCGGGGCCGGGGCGGGAAGGCCGCCAAGCTCCGCAGGCGCGGCGTGCTGCTGGGCAAGGAGCTCGCCAAGGAGCGCTACTACCAGATGCAGCGGCGCCTCCCGATCGAGGAGGACCTCGCCGTCTTCGCCGCGTACTGGTACCGCGGGTACGCCTGCAATCCGGCGGCGATCTACGAGAAGGTCCGCGAGCTGGCCCCGGACGTCCGCCCGGTGTGGGTCGTCAAGCCCAGGGCCCGCAGGACGATGCCGGAGGGCGTCGACTACGTCGTCGCCGGCTCCGCCGAGTACTACCGGACGCTGGCCCGCGCGAAGTACTTCGTCAACAACGTCAACTTCCCCGACAACTACGTGAAGCGGCCGGGGCAGGTGCACATGATGACGCAGCACGGGACGCCGCTGAAGAAGATGGGCCTCGACCAGATGGAGTATCCGGTCGGCGCCAACGACATGGACTTCAAGGCCCTCATCGCCCGGTCGGACCGCTGGGACTACCTCGTCTCGTCCAACCCGCTGTCGACGGAGGCGTGGGAGCGCGGGTTCCCCTGCGACTACGAGATGCTGGAGATCGGCTACCCGCGCAACGACCGGCTCGTCGCCGCGGACGAGGACGAGCGCACCCGGCTGCGCGCGGAGCTCGGCGTCCCCGCCGGCGCGACCGCGATCCTGTACGCGCCGACGCACCGCGACTACCAGCGCCGCTACACCCCCATGTTCGACATCGGGCGGGTCGCGGAGGCGCTCGGCGAGGGGCACGTGCTGCTGCTGCGGGCGCACTACTACTACAAGATCAAGAACATGGCGGCGGACCTGGGCTGGCCGGAGGGCCGGGTCATCGACGTGTCCAGGCACCCGTCCGTCGAGGACCTCATGATCGCCTCGGACGCGCTGCTCACCGACTACTCCTCGGTGATGTTCGACTACGCCAACCTCGACCGGCCGATCGTGATCTACGCCAACGACTGGGAGACCTACCGGCTCACCCGCGGGGTCAACTTCGACCTGACGGCGACCCCTCCCGGCGTCGTCGCCGCGACCGAGGCCGAGCTGGTCGAGGCGTTCACGTCGAGGGCGGCGTGGGGCGACGCCGCCGCGAAGGACCGCGCGAACTTCAGGGCGCGTTTCTGCCCGTGGGACGACGGGCAGGCGGCCGAGCGCGCCGTGCGCCGCATGTTCCTCGGCGAGAAGATCCCGAACCCGCCGCAGTAGGCCCCGCGCCGGGCCCGCCGCGGCGCCGTCCGGCGCACACCCCCGTCACGCCGAAGGAGTGGGTCGCTTGCCCTCCAGCAGGATCAGCGTCGTCGTGCTCGCGCACGGAGCCGGAGAGTCGCTCGGCGGCACCCTCGCGTCGATCGCGGGCCAGTCGCACGCGGACCTGCGGGTCCTGGTGATGGACGACGGCGCGGGCGCCGCCGCCGGGGCCGTGCTGCCCGACGAGCGCTTCCGCGTCGTGCGGCGGGGCGCGCTCAGCCGGGGCACGGCGCGCGGCCTCGGCGCCGCGGAGAGCGACGGCGACTTCCTGCTGTTCGTGGACGGCGGCGACGAGCTGCCGGCGGAGGCCCTCGCGTCGCTGGCCGCGGCGCTGGAGGCGTCCGGCTCCGACATCGCGCTCGGCCGCGAGGCCGTCCGCCGCGGGCCGGAGCGGGCGCCGGAGTGGCGGCCCGCCGAGCCGTCCCTCGCCCCGGCCACCGGCACGGACGTGCGGCGCACCCCCGATCTCGTCCGCGAGCGCGGGGTCGGCGGGAAGCTGTTCCGGCGGTCGTTCTGGACGTCGCACGGGCTGGAGTTCCCCGACCTCGGCCGCTACGACGACCTGCTCCCGGCGGTGCGGGCGCTGCACCTCGCGGAGGGCGTGGACGTGCTGCCCGGCGTCGTCCTGCGCCGGCGGGGCGAACGGTTCCCCGCCACGACGGAGGCGCAGGAGATCGCGGACGGGTTCGGCGCCGTCGCCCTCGCGGTCGCCTGGCTCGGCGAGCACGGCCACGCCCGGTCCCGGCGGCGGCTCCAGGCGCTCGCGGCGGCCGAGGAGCTGCGGGTGTTCCTGGACGCGCTGCCGGACCTGCCCGGCGACGAGCGCGAGCAGGTCGTCGCGCAGGCCGCCGCGTACGCGTCCGAGCTGCCCGCCAAGCTGCTCGCCGGCGTCCCGGCGCTGACCCGGCTGAAGTGGCATCTCGCCGCCGCCGGGCGCACGAGCGAGCTGGTGAAGGTCGTCCGGTACGAGCGGGGGAAGGCCTCGCCGTCGATCGTCCGCGACCCGCTGCGCCGGTACGTCGTCTACCCGTACTGGAAGGACGCCGAGGTCGGCGTCCCGCGCGAGGTGTACCGGGCCCGCGGCGAGCTGGGGATGCGGGGCCGGGTCCACGCGGTCGGCTGGGACGGCGACCGGCTCACCGTCACCGGCGAGGCCTACATCAACTCCGTCAGCATGCGGCGCCGCTGGACGTCGGTGAAGGCGATCACACTGCGGTCCGGCGGCCGGAGGATCCTCGCACGGGCCCGGCAGGCGCCGGCGCCCGGGAAGCGGTCGGGCTGGTCCGGCTTCGCGTTCGCCCTCGACGCGGCTCGTCTTCGCGACCGCAGGAAATGGGTCGAGGGGGTCTGGTCGGTCGAGGCGTCGGTGCTCAACGCGGGCGTGTTCCGGCGGGGGCCGCTGCGCGGCGGCGGCTCCGGCAGCGGCGCGCATCCGCCCTACCGCTACGTCGCCGACGACGTGCGCGTCGTCCCGCGCATCGAGGACGGCCGCCTCGTCATCGAGGTCGAGCGGGTCCGGTCGGCGGCGGTCGCGCTGTCCTGGGACGGCGGCACGCTCGTCGTCGAGGTGAAGGCGGACGAGGCGCCGGACGGCCTGTCGCTGACGCTGGGCGACGACCGCGTCGACGTGCCGGTCACCGCGTCCGGCGGCCGGTACGTCGCCCGCGTCTCCCCGGAGTCCCTCGAAGGATCCCCGCCGCCGGAGGAGGAGATCGACGACACCCGCGACTGGACGGTCCGGGTCGCGGGCCGCCCCCTGGTGCTCGCCGAAGGGGTCGAGGACGTCCGGCGGACGTTCGGCCCGCTGGAGGTCGCCGCGGGCCGCGGGCCCGGCGGCTACCTGCGCGTCCGGCGCACCACGGCGCGGCTCTCCGTCGACGCCTGCGCCTGGCGGCCGGACGGGCCCCTCGTCCTGACCGCTGCGCATCCCGCGCACGCCGGTGGCCAGATCGTGCTGCGCGGCCGATGGCACCGCAAGGAGTACGCGTTCGACCTCGTCCCCGATCCGGCGTCGGGGCGCCTGCGCGGGGAGATCCCGGTCGCGGCCGTGCCGGGCGTCGCGGGCGTCCTGCCGCTGCGTCCCGGCCGCTGGGACGTGCTGTTCCGGCCCCCGGGCGGGCGGGCGCTGACCGTCCGGCTGTCGGCGGAGGCGCAGGACGGCCTGCCCGGGCCGCTGGAGGTGGCACGGCGCGGCTACGCCCTGGAGGCGCGCGACGGGCTGCTCGCCGTGGCGGTGACGGGCGACGTGCCGCCGGAGGAGAAGAGCGCCGGCGCCAGGTACCGGGAGGAGGCGCGCCGCCGAGCCGACCGCGACGGGCTGCGCGACGCCGTCCTGTTCTCGTGCTTCAACGGGCGGCAGTACTCCGACAGCCCGAAGGCCGTCCACGAGGAGCTGATGCGCCGGGACTCCGGCCTGGAGCAGCTCTGGGTCGTCAACGACGCGCAGGTGGAGCTGCCGGACACGCTGCGGCCCGTCCGGCTGCACGGCAGGGAGTGGCACGAGGCGCTCGCCGCGTCCCGCTACATCGTGACGAACCACCGGCTGGGCGACGCGTTCCGGCGGCACCCGGACCAGGTCGTCCTGCAGACCTGGCACGGCACGCCGCTGAAGAAGATCGGCGGGGACATCAAGGAGGTGCACTTCGCCTACGCGCCGGGCATGAGGAAGGCGCTCCAGTCGCGCGCGAAGGACCCCGGGCCCTCCCTGCCCGAGTGGAGCCACCTGCTGTCCCCCAACCCGTTCAGCACGGAGATCTTCCGTCGCGCGTTCGCGTTCAAGGGGGAGATGCTGGAGGTCGGCTACCCCCGCAACGACCTGCTGTACAGCCCGGAGGCCGACGCGGTCGCCGCGCGGGTCCGGGCCCGGCTCGGCATCCCCGAGGGCAAGCGGGTCGTCCTGTACGCGCCGACGTGGCGCGACGACCAGTACTACAGCCGGGGCCGCTACCGGTTCGACATGCGGATCGACCTGGAGCGGGCCCGCGCCGCGCTCGGCGACGACCACGTCCTGCTGGTGCGGCTGCACACCAACGTGGTGGACGGCGTCCGCGAGGACGGCCACGGCTTCGTCCGCGACGTCTCGGCCTATCCCGACGTCACCGAGCTGTACCTGATCTCCGACGTGCTGATCAGCGACTACTCGTCGGTGATGTTCGACTACGCCAACACCGGCCGGCCCATGCTGTTCTTCACCTACGACCTCGCCGACTACCGCGACCGGCTGCGCGGCTTCTACTTCGACTTCGAGGCCGAGTCCCCGGGGCCGCTCGTGGAGACCTCCGACGACCTCATCGAGGCGGTCCGCGACGCGGAGTCCGCGATGGACGGCTATCGCGACCGCTACAAGGACTTCGTCGCGCGTTTCTGCCCTCTCGACGACGGGCATGCCGCCTCCCGTGCCGTCGACCGCGTCTTCGGCGCGGACGGCACAGTCCGGTAAGCGTCATCGGGGAAGGCGACTGGGCCGTGACCACGGTTCCCGACCGTTGTGAGAAGTCGGACGCCCGCGGGGTGGCCGACCATTGCAGGGTCGGCGCGGACGACGCCCTGCGCATCCGCTGGCCCCGCCCGGCGGCGGAAGGCGAGCGGATCGTCCTGCGCCACGAGAGGTCCGGGGAGGTCCGCGCCGGGCCGCTCTCGGACGACCGGCGCTCCGCCGTCCTCACGGTCGCGGGGCTGGCGCCCGGCACGTGGGACGTCCTGATCGGCGCGGACCGCCCCCTGGTGACCGACGATCCCGGGTTCTCCTTCGACGGCCTGCGCGAGTACGCCGGACGGGCACGGGACCGGGCCGTCCGCGTCGTGCGGCTGCCGGACGGGCGGGCCGTGCTCGACGTCCGCGAGGTCGTCCCGCACGCCGAGGTCGAGGAGGTGCACCCGCTCGACGGCGAGATCGGGATCACCGGATGGCCGGCCTACGCCGGGCCGCACCCGGGCGGGGCCGCCCGGCTGGTCGCGGTCGCGCGCGAGGGCGGCGGCAGGGAGACGTGGAGCGCCCGGCTCGACGGGACCGGGTTCGACGCCCGCCTGGACGTCCGCGCGTTCACCCGGTGGGAGCCTTCCCTGTGGGACCTCTGGCTCGACGCGGGCGACGTCCACGCCCGCCTCGCCACGTTCCTCGACGACGCGCCGGGCAAGCTCGGCACGCTCTCCTACCCCCGCCAGGTCGTCGCGTCCCGCGGCCGGCGGATGAGCGTGCGGCCGTACTACACGCTGAGGGACGGGCTGGCGGTCGCCTGCCATCTCCTCCCGGAGGACGCCGGCCCATGAGGATCACGTTCCTGCTGCTGGAGGCCTGGACGATCGACGGCACGGTGCGCAGCACCTTCACGCTCGCCGACGAGCTGTCCCGCCGCCACGACGTCGAGATCGTCAGCGTGCGGCGCACGGCCGACCGGCCGGTGTTCCCGCTGTCGGGCCGGGTCAGGCTGCGCTCCCTGGTCGACGTCCGGCCGGGCGCGAAGGCCGCGTGGCCGCACGCCGCGCGCGCCGGGCGGCTCATGGACGAGCCGAGCCGGATGGTCCATCCCGAGGAGCGCAGCTTCTCCAAGTACTCCGCCTGGACGGACGAGAGACTCGCCCGCTTCCTGCGCCGGCCGCGCACGGACGTGCTGGTCACCACCCGCGCCGGGCTCAACCTGATGGCGGCGCGGCTGGCGCCGGCCGAGGTCGTCGTGGTCGGGCAGGAGCACCTCCAGCTCGGCATCAACGACGCCGGGATCCTCGCCGAGATCGAGGAGGGGTACCCGCGGCTGGACGCCCTCACCTGCCTGACGGCCGCCGACACCGCGGACTACGAGCGCCTGCTGCCCGCCGGCTCGTGCCCCGTCCACACGATCGGCAACGGGCTGCCCCCTCGGGTGCATCCGCGGTCGCGGCAGGAGAACCGGGTGGTCGTGGCGGCGGGCCGGATCGTCTGGATCAAGGGGTTCGACCTGCTGCTGGACGCGTTCGCGAAGGTCGTGGAGAAGCATCCGCGGTGGCGGCTGCGCGTCCACGGCGAGGGGCCGCGCCGCGAGGAGATGCGCCGCCGGGCCACGCGCCTCGGCCTCTACAACCACGTGCGGATGCTGGAGCCGGCCCGCGACATGGAGGGCGAGCTGGCCAAGGCGTCCGTCCTCGCGCTGCCCTCGCGCGCCGAGCCGTTCGGCATGACGATCATCGAGGCGTTCGCGTGCGGGCTGCCGGTGGTCGCCTTCGACTGCCCGCACGGGCCCCGCGAGATCATCACCGACGGGGCGGACGGGCTGCTCGTCCCGCCCGGGGACTCCGGCGCGCTCGCCGAGACGCTGATCCGGCTGATCGACGACGAGGAGCTGAGGCGCGCGATGGCGGCGAACGCCGTCGCGTCGGCCGAGCGGTTCGCCGTGTCCGCCGTCGCCGCGCGCTGGGAGCGGATGCTCGCCGGGCTGCTCGCCGCCCCGCGCCGCGACACCGGGCGGCGCTAGCCGGACTCGGCTTCGATCTTCGCCCGGGCCGCCGGCCGGGACTCCTCCCGCGGCGCGGGCACGCGCGGCGGGCGGCGCGGCGGGAACAGCGCCAGCCCGAGCGCGACGCACGCGAACGGGACGGCGGGCATGACGTAGCGGTAGTCGAAGTCGGCGGTCGCGGCGGGGATCACCAGCAGCGCCAGGCTCGTCCCCCACGGGAGCAGCGCGCCCGCCGTCCAGTGCCGGACGGGCCGGGCGAGGCGCCACCGCCCGTTCGACCGCGCGTGGGGGACGGCCCCGGCGAGCCCGCCGAGGAGCAGGACGCCGAGGATCGTGCCGGGCATGACCAGGTGGTCCTGGTAGGCGAGGACGACCCCCGACCACGGCCGCACGACCCGGGTCTCGCCGTCGCCGCCGTACCGCCCGGCGAGGCGCGCCTGCCTGTCGCTCCACGCCTCGCCCTCGGGGAACTCGTACTGGAGCCACGTCCACGGCGTGGGGTACGGCTGCCGTCGCCAGGCGAACGCCCGCAGGGTGTCGCGGACGACGACCTCCGCGTAGCCGGCGGGCTGCGCCTTGATCGCGGCCCAGGCGAACTCGCCCGCGAGCCGGTTGCCCTCCTCGCCGTAGACCCAGCCCGGGATGCGGCGGAACGGGGAGTCGGGCGTCCACATGACCGAGAACGACCGGGAGATCCGGGGGTCGCTCCGCTTCGGGCACATGATCGCCAGCTCGGGCCGGGGCCTGATCACCCGGCAGTCGGCGAACGCGGCCGTGCGCCCGTACAGGAACACCTGGTCGGCCTTGGCGAGCTTGTACTGGCCGTACTCCGCGTGGAACCAGACCATGTAGCCGGCGACGGGCAGGACGAAAGCGAGGGCCGCCGCCGCGCAGGCCGTCCGGCCCGCCCTCCTGACGAGCATCGCGAGGAGGACCAGCGCGATCAGCGGCAGTCCCGCCGTCCGGGTGAGCGTCGCGCACGCCGTGAGCACCCCGGCCAGGGCGCCGAGCCACCAGGCCGGCCGGCGACGCCACAGCACGGCCGCCACCGCCGCGAGCAGCAGGAACGCGAACAGCGAGTCCGACATGAGCATGTGCTCAAGGGCGATCTGGTGCGCGGGGATCAGCACCGGTACGGTCAGCAGCGCCGCGGCCGCGCCGGGCAGCCACACCCGCCACGGCTTCCCGTCCTCGACGGGCAGGGCCGCCCGTCCCGCACGCCAGACCAGGGCGTAGACCAGCACACCGGTCAGCACCCCGACGGCGTGCTGCACGGAGACCATCAGGCCGAAACTGTGGAAGGGCTTGAGCAGCCACAGCAAGATCGGATATCCACTGGGACGCGTCGGGTCCGGCCGGAACTCGACCGCGGCCTCCAGGTACCCGGGCGAGTCACCGAACCACAGGGGCGCCGGATAGGCGAGGACGGTGACGGCCCGGATCCAGACCGCGACGGCGAGCACTCCGGCGAACGGCAGGTGGGGAGCGAGGGGACGCACGCGCATTCTGCGTCCCTTACCCGCGACGCTGATCGTCATGTGACCGGACGATCACGATCCGGGAGATCCCCGGTGACCGGAACCGGACAGCCGATACGATCAGACCGCTCCGCGAACGAAAGGAACCCCATGGCGAACTTCACGCTCGACGACGTTCGGCAACGGACGTACAAGGCGCGTGACGCCTGGTGGACCGTGCTGCTGGTCGACCCGCTGGCCGCCAGGCTCGTCAAGTTCACGGCGAACAGGACGCGCGTGACGCCGAACCAGCTCACCGTCGGCGCGCTCGTCCTCGGCCTCGCCGCCGGCGCCTGCTTCGCCGTCGCGTCCTGGCCGTGGCTGCTCGCCGGCGCGCTGCTGTACCACCTGTCGTTCACCCTCGACTGCATGGACGGCAAGGTCGCCCGGCTGAAGGGCACCGGCTCGGTGTTCGGCGCCTGGCTCGACTACATCTTCGACCGCGTCCGCGTCCTGGCCTGCGCGATCGCCCTGATGGCCGGCCAGTACGCCGCCACCGGCAACGTCGCCTACATCTGGACGGCGCTCGCCGTCGTCTTCCTCGACATGCTGCGCTACATGGACGCGCTGGAGATCTACAAGGTCCGCTCGCAGATGCGGACCACCCTCAGCGCGGCACGCGAGGAGGCCCAGGCGCTCGAACTCGCGGCCCGCCGCGCCAACGGCGACCTGGTGGAGGCCGACGAGGACCTGCGCTCCGCGGAGGCGCTCACCGAGGACCCCGAGGCCGACGCGGAGAACCGCGTCGTCGGCGACGACCCCAACGCCGCCGTCCTCCAGGCGGGCTTCAACCAGCGCTTCCCCTGGTACGCCCGCATCCGCAACGTCCTGATGGCGGGCCGCATCCGCCCCCACCTGATCAGCGGCATCGAGTTCCAGATGGGCGTGTTCATCGTCGCCCCGATCGCCGCCGCGATCGTGCCGGGCGCCATCATCCCCGTGGTGGTCCTCAGCGGCGTCGGCCTGCTGGCCTTCGAGCTGATCATCATCTACAAGTTCTGGCTCTCCAGCCGGGACTACAGCCGCAGCCTCGCCAAGCTCAACGCCAAGATCGAGTCCCACCGCGCCGAGCTTCCCGCCGAGCCCGCCCAGGCCGGCGCGGTCGTCGGCAGCTCCGGCTGACCCGTACCGCCGGAAAGGTCCCCGCGGCGGCGCCGCGGGGACCTTTCTCTCTGGACGGCCCTCCCGAGCCGTCCTTCACCCGGCGCGGCGGCCCGTCATCAGGAGGTACTCCCAGTCCATGGACAGGGTCGGCCCTCCCCGGTCGTGGTCGCGGGCCAGGCCCGCGAGGGCCTCGTCGAGCGCCGCCACCTTGTCCGGGTCGTCCGCGATGCGGTCGTAGACGCTGATCGTGGGCCCGTAGCGGCTCTTGAAGTAGTCGCGGAAGTCGCCGGGCTTCTCGAACAGGTCGACCCGCAGCGCCCCGCGCCGGAAGGCGGCGTCCGCGACGCGCTCCCCGAGCAGCGCCCGGACGTGCTCCGGGCTCCCCCACAGCGGCGGCGGCTGGGCCCCCGGCGGTGGCGGCGGCGCGTAGGGCCTCATCACGCCGAACATCCGGCCGACGAACCCCTCCGGCGTCCAGTTGAGCAGCCCGATCGTGCCGCCCGGCCGGCAGACGCGCACCAGCTCGTCCGCCGCGGCCTGGTGGTGCGGGGCGAACATGACGCCCACGCACGACAGCACGGCGTCGAACTCCCCGTCCCCGAACGGCAGCGCCTCCGCGTCGGCGACCCGCCACTCCAGCTCCGCGCCGCGCCGCGCCGCCGCCTCCCGCCCGGCGTCGAGCAGTTCCGGCGTCAGGTCGCTCGCCACCACGTCCGCGCCGGCCAGCGCCGCCGCGATCGCCGCGTTGCCCGCGCCCGCCGCGACGTCCAGGACCCGCTGCCCGCGCCCGATCCCGGCGGCGCGGACCAGCGCGGCCCCGAGGTCCGGGATCACGTCCTCCGCGAGCGCCGGGTAGTCGCCCCTCGCCCACATCGCCCGATGCGCGTCCTTCACCGCGTCCGCCATGGCCTTTCTCCCCTCGTGTCCCCTTGTGGCTTGGAGGTCCACGCTAGGAACCGGCCGGGCGCGCTCCCAGTACAGGATCTGTACCGGCCCTGGCCGACGGCGCCGCGGCCGCCTAACCTGCCCGTCATGGGGGCTTCGTACTACCAGTTCTGTCCCGTCGCCAAGGCGATGGAACTGCTCGACGAACGCTGGACGCTGCTGGTCGTCCGCGAACTCCTCGCGGGGAGCGAGCGCTTCAACGAGGTGCGGCGCGGCGTGCCGCGCATGTCGCCCACCCTCCTGGCCAAGCGGCTGAACCAGCTCGTCCGCGCCGGGGTCGTCGACAAGCGGGACGACCGCTACGTCCTGACCCCGGCGGGCGAGGAGCTGCGCCCGGTGGTGGAGGCGCTCGCCATCTGGGGCGTGCGCTGGATCGGCGAGCTGGGCGAGCGGGACCTGGACCCGAAGCTCCTGCTCTGGGACCTGCGCCGGCACGTGGACGCCGGCGCGGTGCCCGAGGGCCGGACCGTGGTCCTGTTCCGCTTCCCGGACGTCCCGGCCCACGACCGCCACTGGTGGCTGGTCCTCACCCCCGGCACGGCCGACGTCTGCGACACGGATCCCGGCCACGAGGTCTCCGTCACCGTGACCGCTCCCCTGCGCGCCCTGGTCGGGATCTGGCGCGGCGACCTGGCCTGGGCCGACGCCCTGCGCGCCGGGACGGTCGAGGTGCAGGGGCCTGAGCACCTGCGCCGCGGCGTCCCGACGTGGTTCACCCTTTCCCCCTTCGCCGCCGTCCCCCGCCCCGCCCGGACGGAGGGAGCGGCCTAGCCGGTGAGGAGGTCCGTCCATTGGCGGCAGACCTCGTCCAGGCCGTAGGCGGCCTTCACCTGGGCGCGGGCCTGCTCGGCGTCGTCCGGCCAGCGGCCCAGCGAGACCGTGGTGGCGATGGACGCGGCCATGGCGGAGGTGTCGTCGTGGATCCAGCGGCGCTCGTAGATGGTCTCGGCGCCGGGCCAGGGCAGCAGGGCCGGGACGGCGCCCGAGGCCATGCCCTCGGCCGGCGCGAGATGGAAGCTCTCGTCGTCGCTGGTGGACAGCACCCAGCCGATGCGGCGCAGCCAGGAGGCCACGTCGCGCCCGTAGGAGTCGAAGACGACGCCGCCCGAGAGGAGGCGGGAGCGCCGGATGCGGCGGAAGACCTCCTCGTAGTGGGCCCGTTCCTCGTCCTTCTGCCAGATCCACCAGTACTCCCAGGGGAGCTTGGACTTGACGAAGAGGGTGAAGCGCGGGTCGTCGCGGCGGAGCTCCTCGACCACGTCGAGGGCCAGGTCCAGGCGCTTGCGGGACGGGGCGATGCCGATCATCCCGAGGTGGTGCTCGGCGCCGGGGAGCTTCGCGCGGTCGAGCTGCGCGTCGTCCACCCAGTTCGGGACCGTGACGACCTTCTCGGCGGGCCAGCCGGTGATCTCGCGGGTCAGCGCGTCGTAGTGGGGGCTGACGCAGACGACGCGGTCGACGGCGCCGATGTCGAGCTGCTTCGGCCAGCCCGCGTACAGCTCGAACCGGTGCAGGCGCACGACGAGGCGCTGGTCCGGGCGCTTGCGCCGGGCGAACCAGAGGGCGTTCGGGCCGCACCACTCGCAGACGATGACGTCCGCCCAGTCGACCAGGGCCTGGCTGCGCTCCTCGTCGTGGGCCTTCAGCGCGGCCCAGTGGTCGACGCGGACCTCCAGGTCGGGACGGGAGCGCAGGTAGTCCAGCAGGCGGGAGAAGAACTTCAGGTCGTGGCCCGCCACCCCGACGCGCAGGCGGCGCCCCTTCACGGCGAGGACCTTCTCGGAGGGCTCCGGGAACGCCTGAGCCAGGTAGCCGCGCAGGCGGGCGGCGGCCGCGTCGAGGGTGAACTCCGCCGCCGCCGCGCGGCAGCGGTCCGCGGCGAGCGTGAAGATCTCCGGGTTCTTGCCGATGAGCGTCAGGGCGTCGAGCACGTCGTCCTCGGTGGCCGCGAACAGCGGGTAGTCGGTCCCGAGGAGCCGTTCGTGCATCGGGGTGCGGTTGAGGACGACCGGGACGCCGAGCGTCCCGCACTCCAGCACCTTCGTGGACAGTTCGAGGCTGGCGTCCATGGAGGCGTCGCGCCAGGACAGGCCCACGTCGCCGGCGGCGGTCAGGCGCATCGCCTCGGCCCGCGGGTGGCCGCCGTGCCAGACGACGCCCTCGCCCGTCTCCAGCGCGGTCCTCATCCGGGACGCGAAGCCGGGATCGGACGGATCATCGTGGATCTTGTCCCCGACCATGTGCAGTTCGGCGTCCACGCCGCGCATGGCCAGCAGGCGCGGGAGGGACGTCATCTCGTAGGTGTTCCACCGGGGCGCGAACTTGCCGGTGTAGACGAGGCGGAGCGGGCCGTCGGAGGGGCCGGGGCCGCGCGTCTCCAGGCCGTCCGGGAGCACGACGACCGGCGGGAACAGCACGCTCTTGCCGGCCGTCGCCGGGACGGCGCTCTCCAGGAACCCGCGCAGCTCCTCGGTCTGGCAGAGCAGGACGCGGGAGGCGTCGGCGATCCGGCGCAGGTCGCCCTTGGCGGAGGCGGTGAACTCCGCGGCCGACTGCGGGACGTCGGTGAGGTACGTCCAGAGCCGCCCGGCCATCGGCCCGGCGGCGAGCTTGCCCGCGAGGATGCGGCCGCGCACCACGACGAGGTCGTGCGGGTCCTCCTCGTCGACGCGGGCGAGCACCCCGGCGGCCTGCCGCGCGGCCATGCCGGCGGGGCCCTCGAACAGTCCCTCGGCGTGCGGGCTGCGGACGGTGACGCCGGGCAGGGCGCGCAGCGGGTCGACGAGCCGGCCCGTCCGGACGGGCGCCTTGAGGACCAGGGTCACCTCGCAGCCGGCGCGGGCCAGGGCCTGCACCATGCCCTGGGCCCAGATGGCCGACCCGTCGATGATGTTGAGGTCGACGTCGCCGTAGACGAGGGCACGTGGTCGCACGGTGGTTCCTTTCAACGGGCCGGACTCGTGGTGGCACCGCTCGTCGCGGCGGGGCCCCCACCGGCGTCCGGCGACGGCGCCGGGTCGAGGAGGCGGACGAGCCCGGCGGGCGCGGTGGCGGTCGCGTCCCAGTGCAGGGACGCCAGGGTGGCGGGCGGCGCCTCGCCCCACAGGACGAGCGGGAGCGAGCGGGCCGCGGCGATCCGGCGGATCTCGTGCAGCGCCAGATCGCGGTCGTACATGCCGGGGACGCCCAGGTAGGCCCACGGCCCGCCGGGCTCGCCGGCCGCCGCGTCCACCACGAGCGCGTCCACGTCGGCGGTCTCGAGGGCGATCGCGGCGTCGTGCGGGTAGAGGGCGACGACCCTGGCGTGCCCGGCGAGGACGGCGGCCGTGCCGGGCGCGAGCACCCCCGCGATGATCGGGACGTCGCAGGGCCCCGCGACGAGCAGCCGGTCCTCGGGCCGCTCGACCCGGTCGGGCTGGACGCCGCCGCCGGTCGCGCGCGCCGCGGCCGAGACCGGGGAGCTGCGCTTGCGCCAGAGCCGGTACAGCTCCCGCGGCAGCCGCTTGCCGCGCCTGGGGTTGCGCGCCGCGCCCGCGACCAGCCGCCCGAACTGGACGGCCGTGGAGGCCTCCAGGGCCGCGAGCCGCTTCTCCATCTCGTCCAGGCGC
Organism: Actinomadura sp. NPDC048032; assembly: GCF_040653175.1. Taxonomy (NCBI): domain Bacteria; kingdom Bacillati; phylum Actinomycetota; class Actinomycetes; order Streptosporangiales; family Thermomonosporaceae; genus Actinomadura; species Actinomadura sp. NPDC048032. The sequence continues at coordinate 2,259 of NZ_JBEZJP010000073.1, read as the reverse complement.
GCCTCCCGCTCGCGCAGCGTGGACTTCAGCCGCCCGAGCTGCTGGTAGGCCTTGGCGTTCTTGTCCTCGTCACTCACCCAGGAACTCCATGATCACTTCGGCGATGCGGGGGCCGGCGTGGCCGTCCCACAGCGGGGGCCTGCGCTCGCCCGCGGCCGCCGCTCCCCCTTCCAGGCACTTGCGGACCCCCGGCACCAGCTCCTCGAACGTGACGAGCCGGTTCGTGCCGTGGGTGATCGTGATCGGCCGCTCGGTGTTGGGGCGGACGGTCAGGCACGGCACCCCGAGGATCGTCGTCTCCTCCTGGAGGCCCCCCGAGTCCGTGACGACCGCCGCCGCCCCCCGGACGGCCGCGATGAAGTCGATGTACCCGAGCGGCTCCAGGATGTGCACGCGGTCGTGCTCGTCCAGCCCGGCGGCCAGCAGGTTCGCCCGCCCGCGCGGGTGGACGGGGATGACCAGGTCGGCGAGGTCGGCGACGCCGTGCAGGCGCCGGACGAGGGCCGCGGCCGTCTCCGGCGCGTCGACGTTCGCGGGCCGGTGCATGGTCGCGAGGACGTAGCGCTCCGGCAGCCCGTGCGCCGCCCGCACGGCGGCCGTGTCGAACTGGTCCAGGTTGGCCAGCAGCGTGTCGATCATCGGGTTGCCGACCAGGTGCGCCCGCTCCACCGCGACGCCCTCCGCGGCCAGGTGGCCGATCCCCTCCGGGCTCGTGACCAGGCACAGCGCGGAGAGCTGGTCGGTGATCCTGCGGTTGACCTCCTCCGGCATCGTCATGTCGAAGCTGCGCAGCCCGGCCTCCACATGGGCGACCGGGATGTGCAGCTTGGCCGCGACGAGGGCGGCGGCGATCGTCGAGTTCACGTCGCCGTACACGATGACGAGCGCGGGTGAACGACCCGTGAACTCCTTCTCCAGCCCGATCATGAGCGCGGCGGTCTGCTCGGCGTGGCCGCCCGAGCCGACGCCGAGGTTGACGTCGGGCTCGGGAAGCCCGAGCTGGTCGAAGAAGATCTCCGACATCCGCGCGTCGTAGTGCTGGCCGGTGTGGATCACCGCCTGCTCGGCGCCCGCCGCGGCGAGCGCCGATATCACCGGCGCCGCCTTGACGAAGTTGGGCCTCGCCCCGAGGACGTGCACGATGGGTGCCAACACAATTTCCCTTCTGTTCATCGGGGTTCCCTACCGTCCGGCCTGTGGCCGACGAACCCGTGAAGAAAACCGTCTACCTGGCCGGACTCGCCTGGCGGCAGCTCCGCGACGACCCCGGGAGGGCGTCGCGGCTCGCCGTGCGGCTGGCCGCCCGGACCCCGCTCGGCGCCCGGCTGCGGCGCTCCCGCCTCGTCGTGCCGAAGCCCCGGGACGTGGGACGCGAGACGCGGGACCTGCGGCTCCTGCTCGCCGAACCCGCGCCCACGCGTGCGCGACGGGCCGTCCAGGGCACGACCGTCCTGCAGTTCGTGACCAACGCCCTGCCGCGCACGAACGCGGGTTACACCGTCCGGACGCACCGGATCGCCCTCGCCCAGCGCGAGATGGGGCTCGATCCCCACATCGTGACCCGGCTCGGATACCCGCTCAGCCAGGGCATCGCCGACGGGCGGGCCCGCGTGGACGTGGACGGCGTCCCCTACCACCGGCTGCTGCCGTGGTTCCCGCGGACGGATCCGCGCGACACCGTGGCGAAGAGCGCCGACCTCGCCGGAGGGCTGGTCGAGGAGCTGAGGCCGTCCGTCCTGCACGCGGTCAGCAACCACCTGAACGCGGCCGTCGCGCTGGAGCTCGGACGCCGCCACGGCGTCCCGGTCGTGTACGAGGTGCGCGGCTTCCTGGAGGACTCCTGGCTGTCCCGCGACCCCGCGCACCGCGAGGACGACGAGTTCTACCGGCTGACCCGCGAGCTGGAGACCCGCCGGATGGCCGAGGCGGACGCGGTCGTGACGCTCGGCGAGGCGATGCGCGCGGAGATCGCCTCCCGCGGCGTCCCCGCGGAGAAGATCTTCACGGTGCCGAACGGGGTGGACGAGGCGTTCCTCGCGCCGCTCCCGGACGGTTCCGGCCTGCGCGAGCGGCTCGGGATCGACCGCGGCGCCACGGTCGCCGGCCTGACGTCGTCGTTCTACGGCTACGAGGGCATCGACACGCTCATCGACGCCGCCGCCCTGCTGCGCGAGCGGGGCGCTCCGGTCACCCTCCTGCTGGTCGGGGACGGCCCCGAGCGCGGCGCGCTCGAACGGCGCGCGGCCGAACGCGGCGTCC